>JAAFHD010000196.1 GCA_013298245.1 Alphaproteobacteria bacterium | reverse complement strand
GGCGTGACAACGGCGCAGCGGCTCTCGGTGCTGCCCGATGTGCCAACCATCGCCGAGGCCTGCGGCATGCCTGGTTTCGTCAGCACGACATGGTACGGGCTGTTCGGCCCGGCGGGCCTGCCGCCGGCGATCGTGGCGCGCATCAACGCCGCCATCCAGCAGGTGATCCGCGCGCCGGATTTCGTCGAATGGATGATGACGACGCAAGCCATCGCGCCGCCGCCGGTCGCGACGCCAGCGGAATTCGCCCAGATTCAATTGCGCGACATCGACAGCTGGGCCGCCATCGTGCGCCGCGCCGGCGTGACCGTGGATTGATGGCGACGTCCGCCGCCACCATCGCCTTCCTGCTGGAACAGGCGGCGGGCGCCGTCACCGCGCGAAAAATGTTCGGCGAATATGCGCTGTATTGCGATGGGCGCGTGGTCGGGTTGGTCTGCGATGATGTGTTGTTCGTGAAGCCCGTCGGTGCCGCGCCGCCGGCGATGGAGATGTGCCCACCCTACAAGGGCGCCAAGCCGCATTGGCGCATCCCGCCCGATGCCTGGGAGGATGGCACCACACTCGCCGCATTGCTACGCCGCGTCGCGGCCGCGCTGCCGCCGCCCAAGCCAAAGCGCAACACTTCCCGCTGAACGCGGCCTCATGCACACTCCCGCCAAACAGGAGGAACCCGCATGATCCATCGCCGCCAGGCGCTTGCAGCACCTTTGCTTCTGGCACCGCTATCGGCCCGCGCGCAGGAATGGCGCCCGGGCGCGCAGATGCGCATCGTGGTGCCCGCCGCACCCGGCGGCACCACCGACATCATGGCGCGCATGCTGGCGCAGCACCTGCAAGGCCGCTTCGGCGTGAATGTGGTGGCCGACAACCGCTCGGGCGGCGGCGGCACCATCGGCACGATGGAAGTGCTGCGCGGAGCACCTGATGGGCTGACGCTGCTCTCGGGCAATATCGGGCCGCAATCCATCGCCTATTCGCTGTTCCGCAACATGCCCTATCGCGCGGCCGATCTGCAGCCGGTGGGCAACATGATCCGCGGGCCGAATGTGCTGCTGGTGCACCCCTCGATCCCCGCGCGCACGGTGCCGGAATTCGTGGAATATCTGCGTCGCAATCCGGGGCTGCCCTATGGGTCTTCGGGCGTGGGGCAATCACCGCATCTGTCGGGCGTGTGGTTCACGCAGCTGACGGGCACGGAGGCGACGCATGTGCCCTTCCGTGGCGCCGGCCCACTGATGATGGATCTGATCGCCGGCAATGTGCGCTTCAGCTTCGACAACCTCACCACATCCGTGCAGCAGATCCGTGCGGGCCAGGTGCGCGCGCTGGCCGTGACCAGCGCCGACCGCAACGCGCAGATGCCAGAGCTGCCGCCCGTGCGCGAGACCATGCCGCAACTGGCGAATTACGAGGTGAACACCTGGTTCGGCATGTTCGCCCGTGCCGGCATTCCCGCAGCCGCGCTGCGTGTGCTGAACGCCGAAATCAACGGCCTGCTGAACACCGAGGAAACCCGCCGCCGCTTCACCGAAATGGGCGGCGTGCCGATGCCCGGAACGCCAGAGGATTTCGGCCGCTTCGTCGCCGCCGAGACGGAAAAATGGGCTGCCGTCATCCGCCGCGAAGGCCTGCAGATGGACGTGTCGTGATGCAGCGCCGCGCTGCCCTTGCGCTGCCTTTCGTGGCAGCGCCCGCCTTCGCCCAAGCCTGGCGCCCGCCCGGCCCCGTGCGCATCATCGTGCCGGTCGCGCCAGGTGGCACGACGGACATCATCGGCCGCCTCGTCGCCCAGCATTTGCAGGCGCTGTGGGGCAGCCCGGTGGTGGTCGAAAACCGTCCCGGCGCGGGTGGCACCATCGGCAGCGCCGAGATGTCGCGCGCGCGCCCTGACGGCACCACGCTTCTCTCCGGCAATATCGGCAGCCAGGCCATCGCCTATTCGCTGTTCCGCAACATGCCCTACACGCCCGCGCAGCAGGTGCCGGTGATCGGCACCATCCGCGGCCCGAACCTGCTGGCGGTGAACAACGACGTGCCGGCGCGCGACCTGCCGGGTTTTCTTGCGTGGCTGCGCGCGCAGCGCGGGCGCGCGGCGTTCGGCAGCACGGGCGTGGGACAATCGACGCACCTCACACCCGTCTGGATGCTGCAACTTCTGGGCGAACAGGCCACGCACGTCCCCTTCCGCGGCAGCGCACCGATGCAGGTGGATCTGCTGGCCGGCAATGTGCAATTCGCCATCGACAACCTGACCGGCATCATGGAACTGGTGCGCGCCGGCCGCGTGCGCGCGATCGCCGTCACCAGCGCCGAACGCAGCCCGCAGCTGCCCGATGTGCCCGCGCTGCGCGAGGCCGGCGGGCCGCTCGCGGATTTCGATGTCTCGACCTGGTTCGGCATTTTCGCGCCACCCGGCCTGCCGGACACAGCGCTGCGCGGCATCAACGCCGATATCCGCGCCCTGCTCGATATGCCCGCCACGCGCCAGCGTTTTTCCGAGCTGGGCGGCACCGCCTTCGCCAATACGCCCGAAGAATTTTCCACCTTCGTCCAATCGCAGATTACCCGCTGGGGCGAAGTGCTTCGCCGCGAAGGATTGCAGCTGGATGCCAATTGACCGCCGCGTGCTGCTGATGGGCCTGGCCGCACCCGCGCTTGCGCAGGCGCCGATGCCCGCGGGCAGTTCGCGCATGGTCTTCGCCGAACCGACCGCCACCGGCGACATGCCCATCTGGCTGCACAAGCCCGCCGCCTGGCGCCCGGGCGGCACGGTGCTGGTCGCGCTGCATGGCGCGAGCCGCAACGCCGACGGCTATCGCGACACCTGGGCGCCCATCGCGGATGCCCGCAACGCGCTGCTGGTCTGCCCCGAATTCAGCCACGCGCAGTATCCCGGCTCGGACGCCTACAACGAAGGCCGCGCGCGCCATGTGCCGCGCGAGCAATGGACCTTCCATGCGCTTCCGCGAGCGGTCGCCGCGGCACGTCGCGCGGCTGGCGACAACAGCACCGGCGGCTATCTACTGTATGGCCATTCCGCCGGCTCGCAATTCGTGCACCGCACGCTGCTGCTGTGCGGCGGTCTGGGTGCGACGCGCATCGTGGCTGCCAATGCGGGCTTCTATTCATGGCCCGACCGGTCGATCGCATACCCGTATGGTCTGGGCGGGTTGGACCTGGATGCGGCCGCGCTGCGCGCAGCACTCGCTTTTCCACTGACGGTGCTGCTGGGCGAAGAAGACAACGACCCGGCGCACCCGCAGCTGCGCCGCAGCGCGCCCGCCATGCGGCAGGGCGCGCATCGGCTGGAGCGCGGGCGCAATTTCCACGCGGCTGCCATGGCCGCGGGCGTGCCCTGCAACTGGGGTCTCGGCACGGTGCCTGGTGTCGCGCATTCCAACGCCGGCATGGCCGAACGGGCGGCTGCGATCCTGTTCGGTTGACGCGCGCGACCCGCACGTTTTTCATCGCTGCCGGAGGACAAGGCCATGAATGCAGCCATCGATATGGGCGCGGATGCGGTGCTGCGCGGCTGGCTCGCGCGCTTCAACGCGGCGATGGCCGCGCGCGATGCCACGCGCATCGCCGAGTGCTTCACGCCGGACGGCCATTGGCGCGATGTGCTGGGCCTGTCCTGGGAGATCATGACGCATTCTGGCGCCGCGACCGCCGGCGTGGCGCTGGCGCGCGCGATGCCCGGCAGCAGCTTCGCCATCGACCCCGCGCGCGCCGCACCGCGCCATCTGACGCGCGCGGGTGAGCCTTGCGTCGAGGCATTGCTGCGCTTCGAAACACCGGTTGGTCGGGGTGCGGCGCTGCTGCGCATGCGCGATGGCGATGACCGTGCATGGACGCTGCTGACCACTCTCGACGCCATCGAGGGTCATGACGAAGACGCGGCGCGAGAGGCGCGTGAGGAACCACCTTTCGAGCGCGAATTCCAAGGCCCCAACTGGCTCGACCGCCGCCGCGCCGCCCAGCGCTATGAGGACCGCGAGCCTGCGGTGCTGATCGTGGGTGGCGGGCATGCCGGCATCACCGCGGCCGCGCGTCTGCGCGCGATTGGCGTGGATGCGCTGATCGTCGATCGGATGAAGCGCATCGGCGACAATTGGCGCCTGCGCTACCATGGGTTGAAGCTGCACAATTCGCTCGACAGCAACCACCTGCCCTACCTGCCATTCCCGCGCACCTGGCCGCGCTACATCCCCAAGGACAAGATCGCCAACTGGCTGGAATCCTATGTCGAGACGATGGAGATCGACTTCTGGACCGAGACCAGTTTCGAAGGTGCCACGCGCGCGGGCGACCATTGGGAAGTGCTGCTGAAGCGCGCCGATGGCAGCACGCGCATCATGCGCCCGCGCCACATCATCATGGCCGCTTCCGTCAGCGCCGTGCCATCCATCCCGGTGATCCAGACGCTGAAGAATTTCGCCGGCCCCGTGCTGCATTCCAGCCAGTTCAAGGACGGCGCGCCCTGGCGCGGCAAGCATGTGATGGTGTTCGGCACCGGCACCTCCGCGCACGACATCGCGCAGGATTTGCATGGCAATGGCGCGCTGGTGACGATGGTCCAGCGCAGCCCCACTTTGATCACCAACATCGAACCCAGCGCGCAATTATACGATGAGGTGTTCTACGGCCCCGGCCCCTCGATCGAGGATCGCGACATCATCAACCTCTCCTTCCCGCTGCCGGTGATGCGCCAGTCGCACAAGCTCATCACCGCGCGCACCAAGGAGCTGGACCGCGAGATGCTGGAAGGCCTGGCGGCCGTCGGCTTCCGCCTGGAATTCGGCGAGGACGACACCGGCTGGCCGCTGAAATACCGCAACCGCGGAGGCGGCTACTACTTCAATGTCGGCTGCTCAGAACTGCTGATCCGGCGCGAGATTTCGCTGATCCAATACGCGGACATCGCGGCCTTCACGCGCCATGGTGCCACCATGAAGGACGGCACCACGCGCGACGCCGAGCTCATCGTTCTGGCCACCGGCTACAAGGGCCAGCACCACATGGTGGAGCAGTTCTTCGGCGCCGATATTGCCACGCGCGTCGGCCAGGTCTGGGGCTTCGATTCCGCCACGCAGGAACTGCGCAACATGTGGTGCCGCACGCCGCAACACGGCCTGTGGTTCACCGGCGGTTCCTTCGCGCAATGCCGTGCCTATTCGAAGTATCTGGCATTGGGCATTCAGGGCTGCGAACTGGGCCTTGTGCCATGATGCCGCTCGCCGGGCTGCGCGTGCTGGACTTGTCGCATGTGCTGGCCGGGCCTTACGCGACTTATCACCTGGCGTTGCTCGGCGCGGATGTGATCAAGATCGAACGCCCACCCGTGGGCGATGCGATGCGCGACCTGGAGACACTGCCTGAGCGTGAAGGGCTGACCGCCGCCTTCCATGGCGTGAACGCCGGCAAGCGCAGCCTGGCGTTGGACTTGAAAACAGAGGCCGGGCGCGATGCGCTGCGGCGGTTGATCCCGACCGCCGATGTGTTCCTGGAGAATTTCCGGCCAGGAAAAATGGCGGCGTTGGGTTTTGGACCGGAGGATGTTCGCGCGCTCAATCCGCGCATCATCTACGCCAGTATTTCGGCCTGGGGGCAGACGGGAGCGATGGCCGCGCGGCCTGGCTATGACCATGTGATGCAGGCGGCGACCGGCCTGATGTGGCTGCAGGGCGACGACCCCACTGCGCCGCCGGTGAAGATGGGCGCGCCGGTGATCGACATGGCCGCCGGCATGCTGGGTGCCATCGCTTTGTTGTCGGCGGTGCTGCGGCGGCGCGGCGGTGATGAGGGGCCGATCCATCTCGACATTTCCATGGCCGATGCGGCGACCGCGCTGGCCGCCGCACCGGCCTGGCGATACCTGCTGGAAGGTGTGGCACCGCGGCGGATCGGCACGGCGGCATTTGCGGGCTCGCCAGGTGGTGGCGTGTGGCGCACGGCGGATGGGTGGTTGGCGACGGCGGCCAATACACGCGCGCAGTTCGAAGCCTTGTGTGGCGCGCTGGGGCATGCCGAATGGGCCGCGCCGCCTTGGCTGTCGATGCTGCCCGGCGCACCTGATGCCATCCTGCGTGGGTGCGGCACGCCGGCCTTGGATGCGGCGTTGCAGGGCGCGTTCGGCGCGCGCGGCAGTGTGGAATGGGATGCGCTGCTGGCGCCGCTTGGTGTGCCTGCGGCACCCGTGCGCAGGCCTGATGAATTCCTGCAGGGACCCTATGCCGAGACGGGTGGCATGCACGCCGATGTGGATGGCGTGGGGCGGCTGCTGGGGTTGGGGTTCCGGGTGAATGGCGCGGCCCCCGTGCCCGCGCGGGGCGCGCCGAAGCTCGGCGCTGATAGTGCCGATGTGCTGCGCGAGGCGGGCTTCTCGGAGGCTGAGATCGCCGCGCTCGGTGCCTAGAAACCGATACGCAGCTTCGTGATTCCCCAGACGATCCCGGCGGACGCCACCAGCAAGGTCAGGCCCAGGCCGGCCGGCGCCATGCTGGGTGCGGGCACGTCCGCGGGCAGTGCCTTGGTGCCGGTGATCATTGGCACCAGCAGGTCATGGCCCTTCTTGGCGCGGTAGAAACCCACCGCCAGGACATGGATGCCGACCGCGACCAGCAGCCAGTAGAAATTCCGCACATGGATGGACGATGCCAGGTCCACGAACCATTCCGGCGCGCGGCGTGCGAGCGGGCCGCGGGTGAAGATCTGGTCGTAGGTGAACAGGCCGGTCACCGCCTGGATGATCAGCAGTGCGAGGAGCAGCAGCACCATCCAGCCGCCGGCGGCGTTGTGGGTGGTCTCGCGGTCGGGGCCGGCTTCGCGCAGCTTGGACAGTTGGCGCACAGC
>JAAFHD010000195.1 GCA_013298245.1 Alphaproteobacteria bacterium | reverse complement strand
CTGCCCGATGGCCGGCGCGAACTGGTCGGCATGACGCACGCCGAACTGCTCGCCGAGATGGTCGCGATCGGCGAAAAGCCCTTCCGCGCCAAGCAGCTCTGGCACTGGATTTATCACCAGGGGGCGCGCGATTTCGCGGCGATGAACAGCATCGCCAAGCCCATGCAGGCGAAGCTGGCCGAACGCTTCGTGGTGGGCCGCCCCGAAGTCGCCACCGAACAGACCAGCACCGATGGC
Organism: Alphaproteobacteria bacterium; assembly: GCA_013298245.1. GTDB lineage: Bacteria > Pseudomonadota > Alphaproteobacteria > Acetobacterales > Acetobacteraceae > Rhodovarius. The sequence continues at coordinate 6,667 of JAAFHD010000195.1, read as the reverse complement.
ACCCGCAAATGGCTGTTCCGCTTCCGCGACGCGCAGCAGGTGGAAACCGTCTATATCCCCGAGGATGATCGCGGCGCGCTGTGCATCTCCACACAGGTGGGTTGCACGCTGTCCTGTTCCTTCTGCCACACCGGCACCCAGAAACTGGTGCGCAACCTGGGTGTTGCGGAAATCGTCGGCCAGTTCATGGCGGCACGCGACAGCTATGGCGAATGGCCAACGCCCAAGGGTGGCTCAGGCGACGATGATGGCCGCCGCCTGTCCAACATCGTCGTCATGGGCATGGGCGAACCGCTCTACAATTACGAAAACATCCGCGATGCGCTGATCATCATCATGGACCATGAGGGCATCGCCCTGTCGCGCCGGCGCATCACGCTGTCCACCAGCGGCGTGGTGCCGGTGATGGATCTCTGCGGGCAGGAATTGGGCGTGAACCTGGCCGTGTCGCTGCACGCGGTGCGCGACGATCTGCGCGATGAATTGGTGCCGCTGAACCGCAAGTATCCCATCGCGGAATTGCTCGCCGCCTGCCGGCGTTATCCGGGCGCGTCCAACGCGCGGCGCATCACATTCGAATATGTCATGCTGAAGGGCATCAATGACAGCGTGGCCGAGGCGCAGGAACTGACGCGCCTGCTGCGCGGCATTCCGGCCAAGGTGAACCTGATCCCGTTCAACCCCTGGCCCGGCAGCAAGTACGAAACCAGCACGCATGCCTCCATCCAGGCCTTCGCGGATGTGCTGTCGCGCGCGGGCTATTCCTCGCCGGTGCGCCGGCCGCGCGGGCGGGACATCCTGGCCGCCTGCGGGCAGTTGAAGACCGAAACCGAACGCGCGCGGCGCGGGTGAGTGGCCTGCATCCGATGACCGCAGCGCCGCATGGCGCGGAGGGCTGAATCGGATGGGCAAATCATCCATACCGATCTCATTGCTGGCGATGGCCGGCTTCGCCTCGGGCTCCAGCATGCGCATGGTGGACCCGCTGCTGCCGATGATCGGGCAGGATTTCGGCGTGCCCACGGCCTCGGTCGCCGTGGTGCTGGCGGCCTTCCTGATCACCTATGGCGGCGGGCAGCTGGCGACCGGCCCGGCGGGCGACCGCTTCGGCAAGATACGCGTCGCGGCCTTCGCGCTGATGGCGTTTGGCACCTGCACGGTGCTGGCGGAATTCGCTGCGGACGTGACGCAACTGGCGATGCTGCGCGCCATGGGCGGGCTGTGCGCCGGTGCGGTCATCCCGCTGCTGATGGCGCATATCGGCGACACCGTGCCCTATGAAGGCCGCCAGGCGGCGCTGGGGCGATTCCTGACCGGCAATGTGTTGGCGCAATTCATCGCCGGCCCCGCCTCGGGCCTGATCGGCGAGGCCCTCGGCTGGCGCGCCTCCTTCCTGGCCTTCGGGTGCTGCGCGGCCGCCATCGGGCTGGTGCTGGCCGCGCGCCTGGGGCCGGCGATGTGGGCACGCGGTGGCGGGCCGCGCGGCGCTGGCCCTTTCGCGGGCTTCGCGCGCATCTTCGCCACACGCCCCGGGCGCCTATTGATGACGGCCGCCTTCCTGAACGGCGCGCTGCTGTTCGGCGGCGCTTTTCCCTTCGTCGCCTCATACCTGATCGAGGGCCATGGGCTGAACGCGGCGCAGGCGGGCCTCGTGGTGGCGGGCTTCGGCGCCGGCGCGCTGGCCTATACGCGCGGCGCGCGGCGCCTGGTCGCGCGCTTTGGCGAAACGGGACTGCTGCTGGGCGGCGGGCTGGGCCTCGCCTGCGTGCTGTGGACGATCGCGGCAGCACCCATCTGGTGGGTGGTGATCCCGGCGCAGATCGTCTGTGGCCTGGCCTTCTACAGCTTCCACGGCGTCCTGCAGGCGCGCGCGACCGAGGCGCTGCCGGATGCGCGCGGCACCGCCGTTGCGTGCTTCGCGATGTGCCTGTTCATGGGCCAGACCACGGGCAGCCTGGTCTTCGCGGCCATCATGGCGGCGGCCGGGTATAGCGCGGCCTTCGCACTGGCCGGTGCCGGAATGGTGGGGCTGGCGGTGTGGTGCTCACGCATGCCGCGCGCCTGACCAAAGCTTCATGTGGGCGGCGCGGCCCGCATCCCTATCTGCACCGTGATGAACATCGACAATCGAACCCAATGGGACACGCTGAAGTCCCTGGCCCCCTATCTGTGGCCCAAGGGGGAGCCTGAGCTGCGGCTGCGCGTCGTGCTGTCGCTGATTTTCCTGATCGCGGCCAAAGGCTCCAACGTGCTGGTGCCAGTGATGTACGCGCGCGCGGTGGACGCGCTGGCACCTGCATCGGGCGGCGCCGCCATCGCCGTCATCCCCATCGCGCTCGTCATCGGCTATGGCATCACCCGCGCGATGAACAGCCTGTTCGCGGAATTGCGCGACGCCATCTTCACCAAGGTGCAGGCACGCGCCACGCGGCAGATCGCGCTGCAAGTGTTCCAGCACCTGCACGCACTCAGCCTGCGCTTCCACCTGGACCGCCAAACCGGCGGCCTCTCACGCCTGATCGAACGCGGCGTGCGCGGCATCACCTTCGTGCTCGACTTCATGCTGTTCAACATCATGCCGACACTGCTGGAAATCCTGATGGTCAGCGTGATCCTGTGGTGGATGTTCGACTGGTCCTTCACCGCGGTCACACTCGCCACGGTGGCGGTCTACATCGCCTTCACCCTGCTCTTCACCGATTGGCGCCTGCAGTTTCGCCGCCGCATGAACGAGACCGACCAGCAGGCCAATACGCGCGCCATCGACAGCCTGCTGAACTACGAGACGGTCAAATACTTCAACAACGAAAAGCATGAGGCGCGCCGCTACGACGCATCCCTCGGCCGCTATGAACGCGCCTGGACGCAGAGCGAAATCAGCCTGAACGGGCTGAATGCCGGCCAGCAGGTCATCATCGCCATCGGGCTTTCGATCATCATGCTGATGGCCGCCTATGCTGTGGCGGAGGGGCGCATGACGGTGGGCGGCTTCGTGCTGGTCAACACCTACATGATCCAGATGTTCATCCCGCTGAATTTTTTGGGGTTTGTCTATCGCGAGATGAAGCAGGGCCTGACTGACATGGAGGCCATGTTCCGCCTGATGCGCGAAGAGCGCGAAGTGGCTGACACGCCAGGCGCGCCCGCCCTGCCCGCAGGCCCCGGCGCGCTGGTCTTCGACGATGTGCGCTTCGCCTATCGCCCCGACCGGCAGATCCTGAAGGGCGTGTCCTTCACCCTCCCCGCCGGCCGCATGCTCGCGATTGTGGGGCCGACGGGGGCCGGCAAATCCACCATCTCTCGCCTGCTGTTCCGCTTCTATGACGTGACCGGCGGGCGCATCCTGGTGGACGGCGCCGACATCCGCGGCGTCACGCAGGACAGCCTGCGCCAGGCCATCGGCGTGGTCCCGCAGGACACCGTGCTGTTCAACGACACCATCCGCTACAACATCGCCTATGGCCGCCCCGATGCGACCGAGGACGAAATCACCGAGGCCGCGAAACTTGCCCAGGTGCATGACTTCGTCCTGCGCCTGCCCGACGGCTACGACACCATGGTGGGTGAGCGCGGCCTGAAGCTCTCGGGCGGCGAAAAACAGCGCGTGGCGATCGCGCGCACCATCCTGAAAAACCCACGCATCCTGATCCTGGACGAAGCCACCTCCGCGCTGGATACGCGCACGGAGCAGGAGATCCAGGCCGCACTGCGCACCGTCGCGCGCAACCGCACCAGCCTGGTCATCGCGCACCGCCTGTCCACCGTGGTGGAGGCCGATGAAATCCTGGTGCTGAACGACGGCCAGGTGGCCGAACGCGGCAACCACGGTGCGCTGATCGCCGCCAACGGCCTCTATGCCGAGATGTGGCGCCGCCAGTCCGAGGCCATCGAAGCCGCCGAGGCCGCCGCCGCCGCGCAAGCCGCCGCCGGCTTCGAGCGTGGCATCTCTGCCCGCATGGCCGGCGAAGGCATCACATGAATAGATTGTAACGCTACCTGGGTTTTCGTTTCGATGCCGGATTCCCAATTCCGTCCAAACGCCTAGGATATTGCCGCCATGGACACTGGCCTCGACACCGCCGCCCCCGAAGACCTGAGCCATGCCGGTTCCGTGGTGGACAAGGCCATCGAATACATGATGCAGCAGAATATCGCGCCCATCTCCGCGGCGTCAGCACTGCTCGGCGGCGCGCTGGGGCTGATGAGCCAGACAATGTCCGACCAGCAAGTGGCCAATGTGCTGCGCCAGGCGCTGCACACGGTGGAAAGTGGGCATCTGCACATGCTGCCGCCCCTGCCGAAGTAAACGGCCGGCCAGGAAACGTCGTCACCCGCTTGAAACCGGATGTCGGCGGCGCAAGATTCCCGCCATGGACAACCGCCGCCCCATCCTGGACCTGACGCCCGAGGGCGAATTCCGCACCCAGCCCCCATCCCGGCTGGACCGCATCCTGGCGGTGGCGTTGCGCTACGCCATCATCATCGGCGTGCTGAGCGCGCTGCTGGTGCTGGCTGCACTGTCGATCGTCGCACTGGCGGTGCTGTTGCCAATCCTGATCCTGGCGGCGCTGATCGGCGGCGGCGTGCTGTGGTGGCGCGGCCGGCGTGGCGGCGGGCCGATCAGGGTGGTGATGTTCCGCCCCGATCGCTGAGCGCCATCACCCCGCTAGAGATTTTTCTCTTCAGCTTGCTTCAGAGAAAAACCTCTAGCCGTTGTTGAGAGGCCGATTCACTGGCCAGGCTGATTCAGCCTGTTCAGATCGGCCTCTATGGCCTGCGCGGTCAGGAAGCGCATCATGCCCTCCACCGTGTCGCGCAGCAGCGCGCGGTGGCGGCCATCCTCTTCGGGCGGGAATTCACCACGCTTGGTGCAGCGGATATGCACGCCCTGGCCCAGAAAGGCGCCAAGCTCCACCTCCACCGGCAGCACCGCGCCCACATCCACCCGCTGGCCTGGCTTCCAGATGATGAAGCGGCCGTCCTCGACGTCGAAATTATGCTGGTGGAAGCCGGTGTAGCGCTCCGCCTCGGCCTCGTTGCGGCCGTGGTCCATCACCACCATGCCGCCCACGCGCACCACGCGCAGCATTTCGATGAAGCCCTCCAGCGGGTCAAAGGCGTGGTCCAGCGCATTGCTGCAATGGACAATGTCGAAGCTGGACGGCGCGAAAAACGCCGACAGATACTCCGCCGGCGCGAAAGCCGGCGGGTTCGGCCGCTGCATGCCCAACCGGTCGAACAGCGCGGCATAGGCATGCGCCAGCGGGTCGGTCGCGACGATCCGCACATCAAGGCCAGGCGGCGAAGCATGGCCCAGCAGCGTGACCGGCCCCGCACCCACATCCAGCACATCCAGCCGCGTGCGACCCAACGCGCGCGCATGGTCGGGCAGCCAGTGCAGCACCGGCGTCTGAGGGTTCATCCGCGCGGCGTAATCGGCGGGCCAGATCATGCCCGCGGTCTCGCCCCAGCGGGTCCAGAAGTCGATCTCGTAGCCGATGCCGGTCGCCCATGAGCGCAGCTGGTCTGCGCGAAGTGCGGCGATATCGGCGGGCGCTGCGGCGGGCGCGGTCATGGTGTCGGGCTGCATGGGCAAACCCTATAGCGGCTTCTGGCGCGTGCGGCAGCGCTACCCGATCAATCCGCGCCGCAGCCGCCGCGACAGCCAGTCAATGGCCGCGACCGTGATCACCAGCAGGATGATGATGAAGGCCACCTCATCCCAATGGCGAACCCTGATCCGCTCGGCGATCTGCAAGCCAATGCCGCCCGCGCCCACCACGCCCAATATGGTCGCACTGCGCGTGTTGGATTCCAGGAAGTACAGCGCATGGCCCAGCATGATCGGCAGCACCTGCGGCAGGATGCCGAAGCGCATCACCAGCGTGGGTGCGGCACCGGTGGCGGCCATCGCCTCGGCCTGCTTCTTCTCCGCGTTCTCGATCGCTTCGGCATAGAGTTTCGCCAGCACCGCGATATCCGCCGTCGCGATCGCCAGCACGCCCGCCAGTGGCCCCAAGCCCACCGCGCGCACATAGGCCAGCGCCCAGATCAACTGGTCCACGCCGCGGAACCCGTCGAACACGCGCCGCAGCGAAAAGCGCCACAACGTGCTGGTCACCACATTGCGCGCGCCGAGAAAGCCCAGCGGCACCGCGATCAGCGCCGCGATGAACGTGCCCAGGAACGCCATCGCCACGCTCTCGGCGATGCCCTTCAGAATCTCCACCCACAACTCACCGGGTGAGGGCGGCACCATCAGCCGCAGGATCACGCCCAGGCCCGACAGCCCATTCCACAGCCGCGCGGGAGTGATGTCGAACATGCGGAAAGTCAGCACCAGCCAGGCGATGAACGCGGCCAGCGCCAGCCAGCGCAGCGCGCGCCCCGCGGTGCTCGGCCCGAAAGCGGCGGGCATGCGCGCGCGCCAGGCGGAGATTTCGGCGGGTGTCATGACAGCCCCTCGATCACGCGCCGGCGCAAGCGGTCCGTCACCATGTCGATCGCCATCACCGTCAGGATGATGAGCACGAGGATGGCGCTGATCTCTTCGTAGTAGTTGAAGCTGATCACCTTGTAGAGCTCCTCGCCGATGCCGCCCGCGCCCACGAAGCCGATGACGCTGGCCGAGCGGATGTTGATCTCAAAGCGCAGCATCGCGTAGCTC
>JAAFHD010000194.1 GCA_013298245.1 Alphaproteobacteria bacterium | reverse complement strand
TCGGGTGTCGCCTTGGGCGCCACCACGCCGGACCAGCTTTCGAATTCCGCGCCGCGAAAACCAGCTTCACCGATGGTCTGCACATCGGGCAACTGCGGGTGGCGCTGGTGCGATGTCATGGCGATGACGCGGATGCGCCCCGCTTCATGCGCGCCGCGCATCAGGCCATAGCCATCGATCATCATCTGCACGCGGCCGCCCAGCAGGTCCTGCAATGCGGGCGCGCTGCCGCGATAGGGCACATGCACGATGTCCACGCGTGCGGTGCGCTTGAACTGCTCGAAGGCCAGATGCGGCACGCCGCCGGAACCGCCGGATGCCATGTTCAATGTGCCGGGGCGGGCGCGCGCGATCTCCACCAATTCGCCCAATGTGCGCGCAGGAAAATCGGCAGGCACGGCCACCGCCAGCGGCCCCAAAGTTGTCTGCGCGACGCCGGCGAAATCGCGCGTGGTGTCGAAGGGCAGGTTCGCGAACAGCGCATGCGTGATGGCCAGGTTGCCGACATTGCCGATGAACAGCGTGTAGCCATCGGGTGCCGATTTCGCGACGTAATCCATCGCGATATTGCCGTTATTGCCGGCGCGGTTCTCGATCACCACGGGCTGGCCCAGGCGTTCCTGCAAGCGCGCCATGATGGGGCGCGCCAGCGTGTCCACGCCGCCGCCGGCGGGAAAGCCCACCACCATGCGGATGGGGCGTACGGGGAAGCCTTGGGCAAAGGCGGGCAGTGCGAGGGGTGCGGCCAGCAGGCCACGGCGGGTTGCGCGCATCTTGGTTCCTCCCGTTTCGCGGGAGGGTGGCAAGCGGCGGCGCGCGGCGTCAACGCAATTCGGCAGGCCCGCAGGAGATGACGATGGCCGCTGCCAGCATGTCAGGCGCCGGTGCTGCGGGCGAGAACCAGCGCGCGCGGGGAATGGCGCCGGCGTCCAGGCGCCGCGTTTCACCAGCGGCGATTGCGTGCAGCGTGAAGTGCTGCGTGCCCGCGATGTCGAGGCTGAGCGTCGCGGTGATGCGCCGCGCGCCAGGATTGGTGAGTTCGACGGCCGCGGCCCAGGCATCCGCGCGCGCATCGATGATGAAGCGCTCTGCGCGCAGCAACGGCGTGTGGGGTGCGATGCAGTTGAAGGTGGTGATGTCGCGCACATCCTGCGCCATCGCGGGGCCGGCCAGCAGGCCGAACAGCAGCGCCCGCCACCGGTGCCTCAAGCCTGTTGATGATGCCGCCATGGTTGCCTCCACGCGCGCAGACTGGCGCAGGAAGCTGTGGCCAGGAAACACAATTTTATCGCAGCACCACATCACCCGCGTTGATCGCGCCGCGCACCTCAACACCTTCTGGTGTGGTGACACCGATGGTCACCGGCACTTCGCGCACCTGACCGCCGGCGCGCACGCGCACGATGCGTTGTTCGCCCATGTCGCGGATGGCATCTGGCGGCAGCACCACGGCGGCCGGATTGTCATAGGTGATGATGGCCAGGTTGGCGCTCATGCCGACGGCCAGGCGCGTGCGCTGTTCGGCTGTTACGCCGCGGATATGCACCGTCACGCCAAAGCTGGGCAGCCCGCTGCGGCCCTGTTCCTGGCTGGCTTGGGCTGCGACCGACGTGACCTCCCCGCGCAGGGTGAATTCCGCGAAGGCATCGCCCGTGACGGTGACCGGCTGGCCCACGCGCACGCGGCCGATATCGATCTCATCGACCTGCGCGCGCACCTGGAAGCTTTCCAGATCGCCGATGGTGAACATGGATTGCCCGCGCTGCACGCGTGAACCCACCTCGACCGTCTCGGGGCGTTGGCCGCCCTGCGGCTGCGCGGGCATCAGCACCACACCTGAGACGGGTGCATTCACCGTCGCATTGTTCAGGTCGCGTTCCAGGTCTGAGACGCGCACTTCCGCATTCGCCAGTTCCAGTTCCGCGATGCGCAGCTGTTCGCGATCGCCGCGCGCCAATGTGCTGTCCAGATCCTGCCTTGCGGCCTGCATCTGCAAGACCTGGGTGCGTTGCTGTTGCAGCAGGTTGCGGTGTTCCTCGGCGGGGATGATGCCGCGCGCGAGAAGAGACGCGCTGTTGCCCACGCGGGTGCGCAGATCGGCCGCTTCCATCTCGGCCGCGGCCAGTTGGCGGCGGGCGCGCGCGGCTTCGAAACCGGTCTCCCAGCCGCGCAATTCATCCACGCGTTGGCGCGCGCGGATCAGCGCGGAGCGTGCCTCGCGCTGCCGCACTTCCACCTCCGCGATGTCCATCCGCAACAGCGGCTCGCCGCGCGCAACCGACCCGCCGTAGCGGAACAGCCGTTCGCGCACCAACCCATCGAAAGGCCCCACCACGCTGACTGTGGCACCCGCGTCCAGCGCGCCCACCACCGCGATGCGCGCGGTGATCGGGCGCGTCTGCACGGTGATGGAATCGCTGCCGCCAACCGGTGCCGCGCGTGTGAAGAAATCATCCTGCGTGGACAGCCAGGAATAGGCGCCCGCGCCCACGAAAATCGTAAACACCAGCACCGTCGCACCCAGCCGCAAAAACTGCAGCCGCTTTGCATTGGTCCGCAGCTGTTCGGCGGCGGTTTCCAATTCGCGATACGCCGTTTGCAACTGCGTGTTCTGGTCCGACAGGCGGCGGTTCAGCGCGTGTTCCGCATCCGCCAGGCGGTCCAGTTCCGTCACATCGGTGAAGCTTGCGGTCAGCAGCATGCGCCCCGCTTCGGGGCCATGTTCCAGGCGCCAGGCGCGGCTGCGCACGGCCAGGCGCTTGGCCACGCCATCGCGCGCAAACGCCACGCGTTCATCGGCGTGGTCCTCACCGGTGATGGGTGCCAACACGCGGTCCAGGAAGTCATCGCCGCCGCCATCATCGGGCAGGATTTCGCGCATGGTCTCGCCAGCGCCCGCGCCCGCGCCCAGAATTGCGCGCCCCGCCGCGTTCAGCGCGCGAATGCGCCCATCGGGCGAGATGATCACAACGCCATCCGACAAGCTGTCCAGCACGCCGGACATGTCCACGCCCGCGCGCTGCTCCGCATCGCGCAGCGCGGCTTCCAGCGCGGTGATGCGCGCGGGTGTCAGGGCGGGTTCAGGGTGATCCGCCATGTTTCCAATGTGGTTCCAAGCACCTGGTCCAGTGTCGTCAGCGCATTCACATAGCCGATGACGGCGGAAAGTTCAGCGCTCTCGGCGGCCTGCAATTGCGATTGGAACGACACCACCTGGAAGTTCGATGAACGCCCCGCCTGCAGGCGCGCCAATTCGGCCTGCAACTGCTGCGCCACCAATTCGCGCGAACGCCGCGCCAGTTCCGCCTGGCGGCGCTGCGCTTCCAAATTTCGCACCGCGTCTTCAACCTGCTGGCGCACGCGGTCGCGCGCCTGTTCGGCGGCCAGTTCGGTTTGCCGCAGTGCTACGTTCGCGTTCACTTCGCCCTGTTCGCGGCGCAGCTGGCCGATCGGGATGTTGACCTGCAAGCCGATGTTGAAGTCCGAGCGCACACGGCCCAGCGCGCCAATCGTATCCAGCAATTCGCGGTTCAACCCGCCCGCCTGCGGCCCCGCGCCGGCCACCAGGTTCACTTCCCAAAGCCGCTGGTTGCGCGCGACATCCAGCTGGATGCGGTTGATCTCCACCGCCAGCAAGGATTGCAGATAGCCGGGCTGGTTGTTGTACGCCGTCTCCAGCGCGCGCGGCAGTTCGACGCGCACCGATTCCGCGCTTGGCCGTTCACTCGCCCACACGCGGCTGCTGGGGTCCACCGCCAGCAAAACCAGCAATGCCAGGCGCGCGCCTTCATTCGCATTCTGTGCGCCGGTCAGCGCCAATTCCTGCTGCGCGATCGACGCCTCGGACTGGATCAATTCAATCTGCGCGATGCGCCCCGCGGCGATCAGCGCGCGGTTCACCTCCAGCAATTCGCGCGACCGGCGCAGGCTAGCTTCGGCGATGCGCAGCTGTTCCTGCGTCTGCACCAGGTTGCGATAGGCACCGATGATGGCAGTGATCTGGTCGATCACGCTGCCCTTCAGGCGCAGCTGCGCGTTGCTTTCGCTGATCCGCGCAATGCGGATGGGCGCCATGCCGAAGCCGGTGCCACCACCGGCCAGCAGGGGTTGGATCACCTGAAAGGACAGCTGCGAAAAACTCTGCGGCGCCTGGCCGCGCACATTGGTTTGCGTGTTCACCCAACCCAGCGTGAAGCGCGCGCCCGTCGGCGCATCCCAGCTCACCACGGGGCCGATGTTCACCGCATTCGCGGTCACACCCGCCACCCGCGCGCGGTTGGTCGAAGCGATCACATCCAGCCGCGGCACGAAGGCACGTTCGGCCACCCGCAGCGCGAAGCGGTCGGAGATGCGTTGGAGAAATTCGCTGCGGATCGCGCGGTTGTCGCGCAGGCCAATGAACACCACTTCGGCCAGCGACATCGGCACGCTGCCGGGCGGTGGTTGCGCCGGCTGCATCGCCGGCGGGCGCGGCGGTGATGCGACGGGCGCCTGGGCATGCGCGAAGGCAGGCGCACACAACGCCCCCAACATCAGCATGCGTGTCGGCCATCCCATGCGCCACTGTCGCAACCCCGGTCGCGGTCGCGCAAGGGGCCGTGGGGCCAGGGCGCAAGAAACCGCCTGCCATGCGACAATCAGTCGCGCTATGCTCCGGCCATGCGCGCGCTGATCCTGCCCTGCCTGATGTTGGTCGCCTGCGGCGAACCCGCCGTGCTGCGCCAAGGCCCCGGCGGCGGCACGATGGAACGCGCGGATGCACTGCCCATGCCGCGCGTGGTGGAACCGACCGGCCAGGGGCGCATCACGCTGGCCGATCCCTCAGCGGATGATCTGGCGCCGCTCAGCCCGCTGTCGCCACGTAGGCCTTGAGTTCCTCGGCCTCCAGCTCGGCCTCCGCGATGCGGTATTTCACCAGGTCACCGATCGAGACCATGCCCGCGAGCCGCCCGTCCTTTTCCAGCACGGGCAAATGCCGCACGCGCCGGTCGGTCATCAGGCGCAGGCCTTCCTGCACGTCGTTCTGCGGCGTCAGTGTGTAGAGCACGCGCGTCATCAACTGGCCCGCGGTCATGCGCAACGTGGCCTCTCCGCCACCTGCAAGCGCGCGGACGATATCGCGCTCACTGACAATGCCGGAGACGGTGCCATCGCGCTCGATCACCAGCACCGCGCCGATGCGATGTTGCGCCAAGGTGCGCGCGATGGACGCCACGATGTCATTGGGTGCGACCGCGACGACCTGGCGGCCTTTCTGTTTCAGGATCGCTTCGATGAACATGCTGCCCTCCCATCCGGAAAGCATGGATTGTGGGTAATGCGAGGCGCGGACAGCAAGCACAACCTTACGCTGCACTGCGTCACAGCCGTGCGGTGCAGCATGGCACTGCAAGCAAGCACTTGTTTTGGCGCCGGGATACGCCGCACCCAGCCGCATGACCCTCACGCGAAGATGAAATCCCCCGCGACCAGCGCATGCGTCACGCCATGCAGCAGCACTGTCGTGCCTGCGAACAACAGCCCGGTATTGCCGCCACCCTGCACCATCGTCACCTGCGCCAGGCTTGTCACGCCGCTGCCGCGCAGATCGATGCGGTCGCCCTCTCCCCACTGGCCGGAAAACCCGCCGACCTGGTCGGTGCCCAAATTCGCCGCCGCATAGACCAACACATCAGCACCACCGCCGGTGTAGATGGTGTCATCGCCCATCCCGCCAGCCAGCGTGTCATTGCCCGCCGCACCCCACAGCACATCATCGCCAGCGCCACCTGAAAGCGCGGAGCCAAGCGTGGAATTCGCGACCAGGTTCTGCGCGCCCGCACCGCCATGCAGCACCGTGGCACTGACTGCCAGGCGCCCGATTTCCACGAATTCCGGCACGACGAAACCATCCACCGCGACCCATGCGGTATCGGTGCCGCCGCCCGACAATTCGATGAATTCAGCACCCGCGCCATAGACGACGAACTGGTCATTGCCAGTGCCGCCGGTGAAGGCGTCATTGCCTCCGCCGCCATAGAAGACATCATCGCCCGCGCCGCCATCCACGGTATCGGCGCCGGCCTGGCCGTAGATCTCATCCGCGCCGCCGCGCGCATCGATCACGCTGCCCGCCACATTCGCGACGATCTGATTGACCTGGTTGTTGCCGGTGATGCTGATAGCGGTGCCGAACAGGCGGGCGATCTCGACCTCCGCGCCGATGGTCCAGCCGGACACGCCGACCCACGCCGTGTCAGTGCCCTGGCCGGCGGTTTCACTGAACACCAGCCCCGCGTGATAGATCACCGCCTGGTCATTGCCGGTGCCGCCGATCACGCTGTCGGCGCCGCCGCCGGTGTAGAAGATGTCGTCGCCCGCGCCGCCATCCAGCGTGTCCGCGCCGGCCTGGCCATAGAATACGTCATGCCCGCCCAGGCCGTTGATCGCGCTGGCCAGCGCATTGGCGATGAAGGTGTTGTCAGCACCATTGCCGGTCAGCCGCGTGGCGGTGCCGGCTTCCAGGCGGCCCACTTCGATATTGGCCGCCAAGGCCACGTCGTTGATGTAGACATAGGCCGTGTCGGTGCCCTCGCCACCGGCCTCGACCAGCGTATCGGCGATGTCATCGATGACCATCACATCATCGCCGAAGCCGCCATTCATCGTGTCCGCACCCGCACCACCCAGCAGCGTGTCATTGCCCTGCGCGCCCAGCAGGCTGTCATTGCCCACGCCGCCTTGCAGCACGTCATCGCCGGCGAAGCCGCGCAGCGTGTCGTTGAAGCCGCCACCGGTCATTGTGTTGTTGGCCGCACTGCCGTCCAGCCGCAGCGCCGTGGTGGTGGAGGCCTGGCCATAGACAACGAAGGCGCCGCCGTTGTTGTCGGTCGTGTTCGACACATCCAGATCCGATGCGCCGATCAGGA
>JAAFHD010000193.1 GCA_013298245.1 Alphaproteobacteria bacterium | reverse complement strand
GCTGGAAATCGCCGAGGCTGATCCGGTGGTGAAGGGGCAGACCGCCTCCTCCTCCTACAAGCCGGCGATGCTGGTGAATGGCGTGAAGACCATGGTGCCGCCCTTCATCACGGCCGGCGAAAAGATCGTGGTCCGCACCGAAGACGCCTCCTACGTCGAGCGCGCCAAGGGGTGAGTGCCGACAAGCCCCGCCTGTCGCTGAAGAACCCGCCAGCACCCCGCACGGCGCCGGCCGCAGCACCGCGCCCGGAACGCAAGCCCCGCGCGCCGCGCACCGAATTGCCCGAGGCCCCCGCGCCCCGCGCAAGCCGCCAGTCCAGCCAGACCGCGCGGCTATCCGCGCAGTTGAACGTGGTGGTGGGTGCTGTCCGCAAGGCCGGCCGCCGCCTGTTGCGCGACTTCGGAGAGGTGGAGCAGCTGCAGGTTTCGGTGAAGGGCCCGGGCGATTTCGTATCCCAGGCCGATATCCGCGCCGAACAGACACTGCGCGAGGAACTGGCCCGCGCGCGCCCCAACTTCGCCTTCCTGATGGAAGAAAGCGGTGCGAGCCCCGAGACCGATTGGGAATACCGCTGGGTGGTCGATCCCTTGGATGGCACCACGAATTTCCTGCACGGCATTCCGCATTGGGCGATTTCTGTCGGCATCGAGCGCCGCCTGACGGAGACGGAATCCGAAATCGTCGCCGGCGTGATCTACAACCCCGCCAGCGATGAACTCTTCTGGGCCGAAAAAGGTGCTGGCGCCTTCCTGAACGACAAGCGCCTGCGGGTCTCGGCGCGCCGCGACATGCGCGAGGCGGTTTTCGCCACCGGCATCCCCTTCGGCGCCATTCCACGCAAGCCGGAATTCGTCGCTATCCTGTCGCGGCTGATGCCGCAGGTGGCGGGCGTGCGCCGCTTCGGCGCGGCGGCCCTGGACCTGGCCTGGGTCGCTGCGGGGCGTTACGACGGCTTCTGGGAACTCGGCCTGAACAAATGGGACATCGCCGCCGGCATCGTGCTGGTGCGCGAGGCGGGTGGCTTCGTGACCGACCCCACGGGCGGTGACGCCTATCCGGATGGCATGGTCGTCGCCGGCAACCCGCATCTACACGGCAAGCTGCGCGAGGTCGTCGCCAGCGGCATCAGCGCCGCCGCGACCGGCCGAGCGAAAGCGCGCGACGCCGGCTAGAGTTTTTTCTCTTCAGCTTGCTTCAGAGAAAAACCTCTAGCTATTGTTGAGAGGCCGATTCACCGAACATGCTGATTCAGCCTGTTCGGATCGGCTCTAAGGCAGCGCGCCCACCGCCTGGTTCAACCGCGACCGCGCGCGCCCGGCGGCAACCACCGCCGCCGCTTCGGCGCTGTCTGCCTCGATCACCAGTTGCCGCACGCGGAACAGGTCGAAGGTGCCGGTCTCGCCACCACGGAAGGCGTTGCGCGCAATCGCATCCTGTTGCGCCGCGACCGCCCGGCGCGCGCGCGCGATGCGCAGCGCATCCTCGGCCGCGCGCAGCGTTGCCTCCGCCTGGGTGATGCCCGCCTGCACCAGGCGGCGGTTCTGCGCCAGCAGCGCGGTCGCACGCGTCACTTCGCTCTCGGCCTCCGCGCGGCGGGGCGCGTTGCGCTGTTCGGTCGCAAGCGGGATGCGCAAGCGCAAGCCCACACTGGTTCCCTCGGTCGTGCCAAAGCCCGCCTCATGCCGGCCGAAGATGCCGAGTTCGGGGTTGTCGCGCGGGGTTGCGGCCACCAGGCGCTGGCGTGCCTCGGCGGCATCCAGCGCGCGCCGCGCGGCGGCAAGCTGGGGGTGCGTATCGGCCGCTGCGCGCGCGGGTGCTTCCACGGTGAAATCCGGCATCAGCCCGCCGGTCAGCGTGGCATAGGCCGCGCGCGCGGCCTGCGCGGCGGCGGCGGTCTGTGCGACGGCCAGTTCGGCCGCCAGCATTTCGCCATCCATCAACAACGCTTCGGTGGGCGGGATGTCACCCAGCTGCGCGCGGCGGCGCACATCGCGCGCCAGATCACGCGCGGTGCCCAGGCGGCGGCGCGCGACCTCGGCCTCACGCGTGGCACCGGCGGCGTCCCACCAGGCATCGCGCAGGATGCCCGCCAGTTCGAAACGCCGCTGCGCGATGCGCGCTTCCAGCGCCGTCACATCCGCCACGATCGAGCCTGACAGCGCACCGCGCTGCCCCGGCAACCAGACGGGTGCGGCGACTTCCAGGTCCATCTCGCGCACGCGGTCAGGCCCGCGCAGATCGGTGCGCAGCGACCCACCCACCACCGGCGCCCCCGCCACCGGCGAGCGTGGCACGATGCCGCGCACGGCCGCCGCGTCACGCTGCGCCGCAAGGCCGCGCAGTTCCGCATCAAGCCCAGCCGCAGCGTCCAGATGGCGTGCGAGTGGTGCAACGCCCGCCGCCGCGGGTCGCGGCGCGCTGGTCTGCGCCTGGGCCGGCACCGCCAGCAGCAGCGCCGCCAGTGCTGCCGCAACCGGGGCTGCCACGCGCGCACGCGGCAGCGCGAAGCGTTCATACAGGATGGGCAGCAGCACCAGCGTCAGCACCGTCGCCGTCACCAACCCGCCGATCACCACATAGGCCAGCGGCCGCTGGATTTCCGAACCAGGCCCGGTCGCGAACAGGAAGGGCACCAGCGCCAGCGCGGCGATCGCCGCCGTCAGCGTCACCGGCGTCATCCGCCGCTTGGCACCTTCGCGCACGGCTTGCGGCAGGCTCATATCCTCCTCCGCGATCAGGCGGTTGATGTAGCTGACCAGCACCACGCCGTTCAGCACCGCGATCCCCATCAGGCACAGAAAACCCACCGATGCGGGCACGGAGACGAATTCGCCCGACCCCCACAACGCCAGCACCCCGCCAATCAACGCGAAGGGCACGTTGCAGAACACCAGCGCCGCCTGCCGCGCCGAGCCGAAGGTCAAATACAGCAACAGGAAAATCGCGGCCAAGGCGACCGGCACCACGATGGCCAGGCGCGCCATCGCACGCTGCTGGTTCTCGAACTGCCCGCCCCACACGACTTCATATCCGGGCGGCAGGCGCACCTGTGCGGCAACCGCGGCCTGCGCTTCGGCCACGAACCCGCCCGTGTCGCGCCCGCGCACATTCGACAGCACGGTTGCGAACCGTTGCGCCTGTTCGCGGATCACCTGCACCGCGCCCTCCTCCTCCCGGATATCGGCCACCTGCGACAGCTGCACGGTGCCGCCACCGGGCAGCACGATCGGCACGCGCGAAAGATCCTGCGCGGAACTGCGCAACGCTTCCTCCCCGCGCAGCAGCAGCGGGATGCGGCGCTCGCCTTCCAGCACGGTGCCGATGTTGCGGCCATCGACCCAGACGCGCAGCGCTTCCTGCACATCCGATGCGTTGAGGCCAAGCCGCCCGGCGGCCAGGCGGTCCACCGTGACGGTCAGGTATTTCATGCCCTCATTGCGCAGCGCGAAGACATCAGCACTGCCCTGCACCGGGCGGATGGCGGCGGAAATCTCGGCGGCGATCCGGTTCAGTTCCGGGATGTCCGGGCCGAACACCTTGATCACCACATCGCCGCGCGCGCCGATGATCATTTCCTGCACGCGCATGTCGATGGGCTGGGAAAAACTGAACGAAACCCCGGGGAAACCGGCCAGCACCTCGCGCACCTGGCCCAGCACCCAGGGCACGCCACCGCGCGTGGCTTCCGCCCGCCAGCGTGCGGTGGGCGCCAAGGTCAGGAACATGTCGCTCTCGTTCAGGCCAACCGGGTCCAGGCCCAGTTCATCGGCGCCAGCACGCGCCATGATGCCCGACACTTCCGGCACCCGCGCCATGATCTCGCGCGCGATGCGCATGTCGGTGGCGGCCGCTTCCTCCACACCAATGGTCGGGTGCTTGCGCACCGTCACCACCGGCGTGCCCTCATCCATGACGGGAATGAAAATGCTGCCGATCTGGGTGAAGGCCATCGCGGCCACGACCAGCCCCGCCATCGCCGTGCCGCCGATCTTCAACGGGTTGCGCAAGGCCCATTCCAGGAAAGGGTCATAGACGCGGTGCAACTGCCGCACCAACCATGGCTCCTTCGTCGCACCGCCCTTCAGCAGGAAGGCGCACATCACCGGCACGATGGTCAACGAGATCAACAGTGCGGCGATCAGCGCAAACGCAATCGTCAACGCGACCGGGCCGAACAGCCGCCCTTCCAGCCCCTGCAACGACAACAGCGGCACAAACACGGCGGTGATGATGATCACACCCGCGACCAGCGGCACCGCCACTTCGCGCGTGGCTTCCGCGACCAGGCGCACGCGCTGCGCCATGCCTGGTTTCTTGCCGTGGATTTCGTGGAAGCGGTGTGCCGCGTTTTCCACCACCACCACGGCGCAATCCACCAGCAGGCCGATGGCGATGGCCAAGCCACCCAAGGACATGATGTTGGCCGACAGCCCATAGAGCGACATCATCCCGAAGGTCGCCAGCACCGCCAACGGCAAAGACAGCGACACCACCAGCGCAGCCCGCAAATTGCCGAGGAAGAGAATGAGCAGGATCACCACCAGCACGATGGCTTCCAGCAGCACCTTCTGCACTGTCCAGACCGCTTTCTCGATCAGGTCGGCGCGGTCATAGAAGAAGACCAGGCGAACACCTTCAGGCAGTGCCCGTTCAATCGCGGGGATGCGCGCGCGCGCACCTTCCACCACCTCTCGCGCATTCGCACCCCGCAGGCCAAGCACCAGGCCCCACACCGCCTCCCCCTCGCCATCACGCGTCACGGCACCATTGCGCGGCAGCGCACCGAAACGCACATCCGCCACATCACCCACACGCACCACCTGGCCGGCGCGCGCGGTCAGCACGATGGCGCGCACATCTTCCAGCGTGCGGATACGGCCCTCGGCGCGGACCAGCAGCGCTTCTTCGCCATCGCGGATGCGCCCTGCCCCGTCATTGCGGTTGTTGCGCTCCAGCGCGTCTTCCAGCATCGATGTCGTGATGCCGCGCGCGGCCATCGCGCGCGGATCGGGCACCACTTCGTATGTGCGCACGAAGCCGCCCAGCACATTCACATCCGCAACACCCGGCACCGCGCGCAGCTGCGGGCGCACCACCCAGTCCAGCAATGTGCGCGCATCCGCGGGCGACAAATCCGGCCCCTCCAGCGTGAACATCAACATTTCCGCCAGCGGCGTGATGATGGGCGCAAGCCCGCCCGCCACACCGCCGGGCAAATCCGGCATGATCTGCTGCAGCCGTTCATTCACCTGCGCGCGCGCCCAGAAAATATCGGTCCCCGCGCTGAATTCGAAGGTGATCAGTGCGACCGAAAACCGCGTCACGCTGCGCATGAAGACCAGGTCCGGAATGCCGCGCATGGACAACTCAATCGGCGCCGTCACGCGCCGTTCCAATTCCTCTGGCGTCAGGCCCGGCGCGCGCATGGAAACCAGCACCTGCGTCGGCGACACATCAGGAAAGGCATCGATCGGCAGCGCGCGATACGACTGATAGCCCCAGAACGCGACACCCAGCGCGATGATCATCGCCAGCAGCCGCTGGCGCAGCGCCGCATCAATCAGCTTGCCCAGCATGGCTCAGCCCCCATCCGCTTCGGCAAGGATGGCCAGCAGCGCCAATATCCCGCGCACCGCCAGTTGTTCGCCCGCGCGCAATTCGGCGCGGATGGAGGTGAACTGCGCCGTCTCATTCAACACCGTCACCGGGCGTGCGAGAAACCCATCCGGCGTGCGCACGAAAATCCAGGATCGTTCGCGGTGCCGGATGACGGCACCCGCCGGCACGCGCCACTGCGCCCCCGCGCCATTGGCAGTCAGCTGCACGGCGGCGGTCACAGCCTGGCCCGGCCGCAGCGCCTCCGCACCCGCATGCACTTCGGCCACCGCGATGACCGACTGCGTCGCCGCATCCGCGCTGCGACCGACGCGCAGAATGAACCCCTCGGCACCCTGTGCGGGCAGCAGCACGCGCGCATTGGGCGCCAGCGCATTGGCACGCGTGATCGGCACCTGCAGGTTGACCCAGAGCGGGCGCAATTCGGCGATGGTCATCAAGGGTGCGGCCTGTGCGACGCGTTCACCGGGCACAGCACCGCGGTCCAGCACGACGCCCGCCATGGGGGCTGCAATCGACAGCGTGGGAGAGATGCGGCGCGTGGTGCGAAGCTCCTCCACATCGGCCGGGTGCATCCCCAGCAAGGTCAGCATCTGCTGGCGTTCATCCAGTGCCGCGGCGGCGGCTTGCGATTCAGCGCGCGTGACCAGCAGGCGGCGCTCGGCGATCACGCGCTCACGAAAGAGCTGTTCGTCACGCCGCAGCGATTCCTGCGCGAGCCCGGCCGCCGTCACTGCCTGCAGGAACAGCCGCTGCGCTTCCACCAATTCGGTGCTGCGGATGCGCGCGACGGTCTGGCCTTCGCGCACGCGTTCATCGGGGGCGACGAACAGCGCCTCGATCATGCCGGCCGCCGGTGCGGCCACCACGCGCAGCTGTTGCGGCGGCACGGCCACTTGGCCTGGCAGCATGATTTCGGCGGAGCCCGATTCGGCCTCCGCGCGCCCCAGCTCAATCCCGGCCGGGCGCAATTGCCGTTCCTCGATGCGGATCGGCACGTCACGCGGCACCGGTTGGGCCAGGGCGACAGAAAAATGGGCGGCCAGCAGCGCGGCCACGAGAACGGAACGCATGAAGTACTCCACATCCACAGCAACAGGGGCAGATGCGGACGCACGGCTCAGCGTCCATCAACCCGCTTGCGCGAGTGGTCAGCTCAACAGGCCCCTCCTGCCCGGCTTTGCGACGGGTGGGGGCGCGCCACGTGATACGTGGTCATCCAGCGCCGGCTGACAGCGAGATGGTTACCACGAGATTCCTGACAAGAGGCTGAACGAAATACTCAGGGATTGTTCAGCGTGGCGACGATGCCACGGGCAAA
>JAAFHD010000192.1 GCA_013298245.1 Alphaproteobacteria bacterium | reverse complement strand
TCACGCGCTGCATCAGTGTGCGGATGCGCGGATCGGCCATGTTTTCGGGGCGATACGCTGCCAGCCGCACACCACCCAACACCATGAAGGCCGCGGCGCAGTATTGCAGGCTGAAGCGGCAATCCTGCTCGCTCTGCGGGTCCGGCCGGTCGCAGATATCCTTGGTCGGGCCATAGCCGCCGGCGTGGATCGCCGCGATGTCGTCAGCGCCGAAACCATGCTGCGCACGCAGCACCAGCAGCGCGTCCAGCGTGGGAAAAATGTGCCCGCAGCAGCCGTGATTCTTGAAGGTGATGGCGGTGATGACCGGCGGCGTGTCGAGGTTCGCCAGCCCCACATCCCACTTGCCGCGATCTTCGGACGTCGCCGCCGCAAACCCCAGCGGGCCATGCAGCACATCCAAGGCACCCTTCACGCCAACGGCGGCTGACATCGCCGCCAGCGCGCCGGCTTCGGCAGCGTGGCCCGGATGGAAGGGCTTGCACATCGCCTCGCCACGAAACGCTTCCTGCAAGCCGCCCGTCATGGTCGTGGCCAGCGCGATGGCATGCGCCATGCGATCAGCGTTGCAGCCCAACAGGTGCCGGTGGTGTGCCAGAACTTGTAGTGGCTGGGTGTCACCGCCATGCCGATGCGGCACGCCACCTCGAACCCAACAGCAATCGCCCGATGCAGCGTTTCCAGCGGCACGCCATGGTGCTGCGCCGCCGCCAGCGCGGCGGCGATGGTGACGCTACCCGGGTGGTGCCCGCTATCGCGATGGATGTCGTCGAACTCCACCGTATGCGCCGCTGCCGCGTTGATCAGCGCCGCGTGCCGAATGCCAGACAGTGCATTGTCCGTGTAGCAGCGCGCACGGCCGGCGCCGCGTTCTTCCGCCAGCGCCGCCGCGATCAGCGTGGCCGGCGCCAGCCCCGCACCAGGCACCAGGCAGGCGAACCAATCCACCATCGCGCGCCGCACATGATGCGCGGTGTGCGGCGTGATGGGCATGGACACCGCATGCTGGGCCAGCGCCAGCAACGGGTTGGTGGTGACGAGCGGCGCTTCCGGCATGTCAGCTGTTCCTTCTCAGCACGTCCTTGTTGATGACCATGTCGGGATCGAGCGTCCCGTTGAAATGGCCAATGATGCTCTCGACGCATGACAGCCCCATGCGGCGCATGCCCTGCACGGTGGCGGCCGCACTATGCGGCGTGACGACGGTGTTGGGTGCTTTCAGCAATGGGTTGTCGGCGCGCACCGGTTCTTCCCAGAACACGTCCAGGCCAGCGCCGGCGATGTGGCCGGAATGCAGTGCTGCGGCCAACGCGCCTTCATCCACCAGCGTGCCGCGCGCGGTGTTGATGATGTGCGCGCCTTTCTTCGTGGCGCGCAGGAATTCGGCGTTCACCATGCCGCGGGTTTCGCTGTTGGACGGGCAATGCACCGTGACCCATTCGGCCTCGGCCAACCCGTCATCCAGTTTTACGGGAGTGAAGCCGGCGCCGATGATGGTGTTGCGCGGCACATAGGGATCATGGATCAGCACGCGCATACCGAAGGCGTTGCACAGCCGCGCCACGCGCGCGCCGATGCGGCCGAAACCCAGCACCAGCACGGTCTGCCCGGACAGATCCCAGCAGGTGGGCGCGCCGGTGTTCGACCATTTCATCGCGCGCGTATTCGCGTCGTAGGTTTGCGTGCCCTTGGCCAAGGTCAGCATCAGCATCAGCGCGTGTTCGGCGACCGACAGCGCATTGGCATAGGCGGTGACGGTCAGCGGAATGCCGCGCCTGGTCAGCGCCTCGACATCCACCGCGTCATAGCCGACGCCATGGCGCGCGACGATGCCGAGCTTGGGCGAGATGCTGAGGAAATCCTCGTTGATTTTGGTGGCGCGCACGATGATCGCCTCGCCGCGCGACATCGCGGATTCCAGCGCGCCGCGATCCTCCGGGTTCACGGTTTCGAAGGTGAAGCCTGGCTCGGCCTCGATGCGCTTCACCGCGTCTTCGTGGACACCGCGCAGCAGAACGATATGGGGCATTGCAACCTACTCCAGATGGGCCGCCGGCCCGAGAATCGCCTCACGCATGCGCGCCTGCAGCAGCGCGCCTTCGCGCGGCGGCAGCACCAGCGGCTTGCTCGCCGCATCGATCTTCGCGACCGCGAAAACCAGCCCCGCCCGCGCATGCGCCGCCGCACGGAACGGCGCCACCTGGTCCATCGTGGTGATCAGCCGCGCGTCGCGAATGCCGGCACCCTTCGCCATCGCGACCAGATCCACACCGTGGCGCGTCGCGGTTTCCTGCCCGCCGGTTTCGCCATAATGCTCATTGTCCTGCACCAGGATCGACAGATTCGGCGGCGCCTGCACCGCAATCGTCGCCAATGAACCAATGCCCATCAGCATCTCACCATCACCGGTAATGACCAGCACCGGCCGAGACGGCTGCGCCAGCGCCAGCCCCAACCCGATCATCGCCGCCCCACCCATGCCGCCCCACAGCGGCAGATTCTGCGGCGTATCGCCCACCGCGGTGATGTCCCATGCCGGCGCGCCCAGCCCCGCCACGCACAGCAAATCACCACGTTCCGACAGCACCGCGCGCGCCAATTCTCTCCGGTCCAGCATGGCTCAATCCTTCCCGAAGGTTTTTGCGCCGATGATGCGCTGGCCAATCAGCGTCGCCGTGGGCCGATAGGTGTTGTAGGCGAACTTCAACGTCGCCTCGACCGCCGCACCCACATCCTCCGTCTTGTCCGCGCGGTTCACCAAGGTGCCCATCGCCTCCAGAACCGGCTGCGTCGCCTGCCCCATCGGCACCTGCGCCGGGTTGAATTCGCCATAATCGCCGCGCATCGTCACCAGCATCGGCATCGGCGTGCGATGCAGCGTCGCCAGGCTCAGCATGTTGATACAATTGCCCACGCCGCTCGACTGCATCAGCAGCACCGAACGCTGCCCGCCCAGCCAGGCGCCGAGCATCATGCCGATGCCCTCCTCCTCGGTCGTCAGCGTCACCACTCGCATGGCATTATCCGCCAGGCACATGCGGATCAGGCGCGAATGCCCCGCATCCGGCACCAGCGCCACCTGTTTCACATCGTATTTGCGCAGCAGCGCGAAGATTGTTTCCGGCCAGTCTTCCACGGCGATTCCCCTGTTGCGCGCAGCTTCATGCCGCTGGCGCGCGCTGTCCAGACGGGGCAAAACACGGCCATGGGTTTCGCGCATACATTAGGCGGCACGCGCTACGTCTTCGACGACCTGAAGACGCTGCTGGCGCGCGCCACGCCCTTCCGTTCGGGCGATGCGCTGGCCGGCGTGGCCGCTGGTAGCGCGGCCGAACGCGTCGCAGCGCAATATGCGCTGGCCGACCTGCCGCTGCGCCATTTCCTGCACGAAGCGGTGGTGCCCTACGAAGCGGATGACGTCACCCGCCTCATCCTCGATACCCACGACGCGACCGCCTTCGCCCCCATCGCGCACATGACCGTCGGCGCGCTGCGCGACCACCTGCTGGACACCCCCGACACCACCGCTTTGGCCCCCGGCCTGACCCCCGAAATGGTCGCCGCCGTCTCCAAGATCATGCGCGTCTCCGACCTCATCGCGGTCGCGCGCAAATGCCAAATCACCACACGCTTCCGCAACACCATCGGCCTGCCCGGAACCCTCTCCATCCGCCTGCAACCCAACCACCCAACCGATGACGCACGCGGCGTCGCGGCAGGCGTTCTCGACGGCCTGCTGCTCGGCGCCGGCGATGCCGTCATCGGCGTGAACCCGGCCACCGACAACATCGAAACCGTCATGCGCCTGCTGGAGATGCTGGACCACATCCGCACGCGCTTCGACATCCCCACGCAAAGCTGCGTGCTCTCCCATATCACCACGACCATGGTCGCCATGCAGCGCGGCGCGCCGGTGGACCTGGTGTTCCAATCCATCGGCGGCACGCAGGGTGTGAATGAAAGCTTCGGCGTTTCGCTCTCCCTGCTGGCGGAAGCACAGGACGCCGCGCACGCTCTGCAACGCGGCGGCCCCAACGTGATGTATTTCGAAACCGGCCAGGGCAGCGCGCTGTCTGCCAACGCGCATCACGGCGTGGACCAGCAAACCCTGGAATGCCGCGCCTACGCCGTCGCCCGCCGCTACGCGCCCTTGCTGGTCAATTCCGTCGTCGGCTTCATCGGCCCCGAATACCTCTTCGACGGCAAGCAGATTCTCCGCGCCGGCCTCGAAGACCACATGTGCGGCAAGCTGCTCGGCCTGCCGATGGGCGTGGACATCTGCTACACCAACCACGCCGAAGCCGACCAGGACGACATGGACGCGCTGCTGACCTGCCTGGCCAATGCCGGCGTCACCTACATCATGGGCGTGCCCGGCGCGGATGACGTAATGCTGGCCTACCAATCCACCAGCTTCCATGACGGCCTCTACGCGCGCCGCATCACCGGCAAACGCGCCGCGCCGGAATTCGAAGGATGGATGACGCGCATGGGCGTGGGCGGCGATGCACCCGCGCTGCACCCCGCGCTGATCGGCCTCGCATGAGCCTCTCCCTCCGCCGCTTCACCGATGCACGCGTGACGCTGGGCCGGGTGGGCGACGCGCAACCCGTCGCCGCGCACCTGGCCTTCCAAGCTGCACACGCACAGGCGCGCGACGCCGTCTGGTCCGCGCTCGACATCCCCGCACTGCAAGCAGCACTACCCGGCGCCATCACCGTGCGCAGCCAGGCGCGCGACCGCCGCGAATATCTGCTGCGCCCCGACCTCGGCCGCGCACTGGCGCCGTGCGCCCTGCCGCCCGCACCCGGCGCGCTGGTCTTCGTCATCGCCGACGGCCTCTGCGCCACCGGCGTGCAATCCCAAGCCGCCGCGCTCATCACCGCCGCGCGCCCCATGCTGCGCCTGCCCATCGGCCCCATCATCATCGCCGAACAAGCGCGCGTCGCGTTGGGCGACGCCATCGGCCAAGCCATGGGCGCTGCCGCCATCGCCATGCTGATCGGCGAGCGCCCCGGCCTCTCCGCGCAAGACAGCCTCGGTATCTATCTCACCTGGGCACCGCGCATCGGCCGCACCGACGCGGAGCGCAACTGCATCAGCAACATCCGCCCCGGTGGGCTTTCCGCGCCGGACGCCGCCGCCAAACTCGCCTGGCTTCTCAACGCGGCCCAGAACCTCGGCACCACCGGCGTCGCGCTGAAAGACGACATGCCCGCAACGCCGCTTCTGCCATGATCACCATCACCCGCCGCATCGCCATCGACCCCGCCGAACTGCACGAGGATTTCCTGCGCAGCTCCGGCCCCGGCGGGCAGAATGTGCAGAAGGTCGAAAGCGCAGTGCAGCTGCGCTTCGACATCCGCAATTCACCCAGCCTGCCCGATGATGTGCGCGCCCGCGCCGAACGCCTGGCCGGTTCGCGCCTGACAAAAGACGGCGTCATAATCATCACCGCGCAGCGCTTCCGCATGCGCGAACGCAACCGCGACGACGCGATGGAACGCCTGGTCGCGCTGCTGCGCGAGGCCGCCACACCACCGCCCCCGCCGCGCCGCGCCACCAAGCCCACCAAGGGCAGCCAGCAGCGCCGCCTGGACGGCAAAACGCGCGACGCGAAAACCAAGGCACTGCGCAAACCCGTGCGCGACTGACGCTACGCCAACAGCGCGCGCAGCCGCTCGCCCAGCGCATCCGGCGCAGCACTTTCCACCCCCGGCACCGCGGCCAGAACCGCACCTGGCATCCCCGGCACCACACAGCTTTCCGGCGCCTGCGCGAACAGCGCAAAACCCCGCCGCGCCATCGCCAGCGCACCCTGCGTGCCGTCCTGCCCCATGCCGGTCAGCACCACGCCAATCGCGCCGCGCGCCGCCATCGCCACCGATGAAAACAGCACATCCACCGACGGATGCGCCGCATGCGCGTGTGGTGCGAGGCGCAGCGCATAGCCCTCCGCGCCACGCAGCAACGCGCCATCCTGCGCGCCTGGAATCACATGCACGACGCCGGCGCGCAGCGGTGCGCCGGATTCCGCCACCACCACATCGACGCCACTGCGCAGCGCCAGCGCGCGCGCCAAATCCATCGCCATGCGCGCGGGCATGTGCTGCGCCACCACCACCGGCACCGCCAGCGGCCCGGCGGCGGCCAGCAGCGCCGCCAGCGCCTCCGGCCCGCCGGTCGAGGCACCAATCGCCACCACCTCCGGCCGCGCCGCATCGCGCCTGGCTTCCAGCACCGGCGCCACCGGCAGCAGCGTGGGCCGCGCCGCGCGATGCGCGTGGCCCCAATGCCGCAACCGCGCGCGCAATTCGCGGTCCAAGTGACCCAGATCCACGCCACCCAGATCGGTGTCCTTGCTGACCCAATCGGCCGCACCCGCTTCCATCGACGCCAGCGCCATCGCGGAGCCTTCGGTGGTGTGGTGGCTCACCATCACCACCGCCGGCGGCAGGGGGCGCGCCATGATGCGGCGCGTCGCTTCCAGCCCATCCATCCCCGGCATTTCGATATCCATCGCCACGATATCGGGCGACAAGCGTTCCACCTGTTCCAGCGCCACCGCGCCATTCGCGGCCTCACCCACCACGCGCAGATCGCCCTCGGCCTCGATGATCCGGCGCAGCGCCAAGCGCATGAAGGCGCTGTCGTCCACCACCAGCACCGACAGCGTGGTCATGCCGTGCGCGCCAGAAAGGCGGGGTCCAGCACGGGCAGCGCATCGCCATCGGGCCAGGCGATCGCGCGCACCGGGCCATCGCCGCGCGCCACCAGGCTGCCCGCCGGCACGCGGCGCAACCCGCGCACCGCGGTCACCGCGACGGCCACCGCGCCCAGGCGCAACAGCGGCACCGCACCCGCGCCCAGCACCGGCGCGCCACCCAATGCCGTGCCGCCATCCAGCACCGGCAGCACCTGGCCGCGATGCGCGATCACGCCG
>JAAFHD010000191.1:3815-6971 GCA_013298245.1 Alphaproteobacteria bacterium | reverse complement strand
GGACCCATGGCCTGATGTGCTGCTGGGGCTGCATCGCCTGCGCCGGCGATTCTTCCTCGCACCGCTGTCCAACGGGAACATCCTGCTGCTGGCAAACATGGCCAAGCGTGCCGGGATTCCCTGGGATGCGATTCTGGGGGCGGAGCCCGCGCGCGCCTACAAGCCGCAGCCCGAGGCCTATCTGAACACGGCCGATATCCTGGGCATGCGGCCTGATGAGGTGTGCCTGGTGGCGGCGCATAATGGCGACCTGCGCGCCGCACGCCGCGCGGGGCTTGCGACCGCCTTCATCCCACGCATCACTGAGCACGGCGCCGGCCAAACCATTGACCTGACCGCGGAGGACCCATGGGATTGCGTGGCGGACGACTTCATCGACTTGGCGCAGCGCTTGGGCTGCTGATCGCATTGGCCGCACCCGCGGCCGCCCAGCGCGAACGCGTGCTGGACAGTGTCGGCAGCCACCGCCTCGTCGTGCGGGAAACCAGCGAAGGCGAGGAAGCGCTGCTGGTCGCCAACAGCGGCGCGCGGCGCCAAGCCATGGCCAATGACCAGCGCTTCGAGGTGGTGCAGCGCATCACGCTCGGCAACACGCCGGGGCTGGTGGTGCGTGGCTGGTCGGGTGGGGCGTATTGCTGCTTCACGCTGCATGTCTTCCAGCGCACGCAGCGCGGTTATGTGCTGGCGGGCAGCTTTGTGACCGGCAAGGCGGAGGCGGCGCAGCTTGCGACCGATGGCGCCATCTTCTGGCTGCCCGACGGGGCCTTCGATTTCTGGGATGTCGGCGCTGGCCGCTCGAACGATCTGATGCCACCCATAGCGCTGCGCTTCACACAGGGCCGGCTGCGCCCCGACCCCGAAGCGATGCGCCGACCGCTGGCCGATGCGCTGGGCGATTCCTGCACCGCGCGCGGCCAGAACCGCAGCAGCCGCGTGCCGCATTTCACCGGCCTGGAAGCCGCGATCGCCGAATTGCCCGCCGGCACCTGGGGCAGCAATCCCGGTGGCGACAACTGGCGCCCCGAGGCCGAGATTCCGCGGCGCGCGCTGTGCCTGCTCTATGCCGGTCATGGCGATGCGGCGATCGCGATGTTCGGTGCCTGGCCCGCCGCGCAGCGCCATCGCGCGGCGGCCGAACGTCAGTTGCGCGCTCGGCTATTGTGCGAAAGTGCTACGCTGCCCGCATTGCGCGCGCTGAACCCGGACCATCCGTGGCTCGCCGGCGAATGCACGCCCGCGATGCAGGACGACACGACCGCGCTGACGCGCATCAACTGACGGGCTTCATCGGCCGCGTGCCGGCGCGGTATTCGCTCATGCCGTAGCCGGCCGCTTCGGGGATGCGAATCCACTTGCTGCCATCCTCGGCCGTGTAGGGCACGGGCTGCACCGTCACCACCGGCGCTATGTCCGCCAGCACATGGTCGGCGCGGTTGTGGCGCGCCAGGCGCAACAGGTTCAGGCGGGTCGCGAAGACCAAGGTGGCGCGTCCTTCATCGCCGGCGCGCACCGCTTCGAGCGGGTTGATCCAGATGCCCTCGACTGCCTCGCCGCCATCATGGCGCGCGATTTGTGCTGCGGGCGTATGGGCGGCGAAGAAATGCGTGTCGAAGCGCTTGGGCATGTCGGCCGGCGTGATCCAATGCGCGAAGTGGTGCAGCGCGTCGGTGGCTGGTTGCAGGCCGTGCTCGGCCAGCAGCGCGGCGAAGGGTGCTTCGCGCGGCAGGTCATGCGCGCCCAGCATCGCGCCGTCGCGGCGCGCCAGAAGAACGCCGGATTCTTCGAAGGCTTCGCGGATGGCGGCGATGCGGAAGGGGTCGCCCAATGCCGCGTCCGCGTCGTCCACGCGGCCGCCGGGGAAGACCATCGCACCACCGGCGAAATCGATCGCGTGGTTCCGCACCACCATGAAGACTTCCAGGCCCGATGCGCCGTCGCGCAGCAGCAGGATGGTGGAGGCCGGCCGCGGCTTGGCCGGTTCACTCTGCACGGATATTGCCCTCGCGGATGATCGGCGCCCAGGTGTCGAATTCGCGCCGGATATGGGCTGCGAAATCGGCGGGACTGCCGCCCACGACACGGCCCGCCTGGGTTTCGAAGATGCGCTGCTGCACCTCGGGCAGTGCCACGATGCGTGCGAAGACCTCGTTGATTCGCGCGACCAGCGCGGGGTCCATCCCCGCCGGGCCCAGCACACCGTGCCAGACCGCGACATTGAAGCCGGGCAGCACCGTATCGACCGTCGGCACGCCGGGCAGCAATGGCGTGCCGCCCGCGGTGCCAACTGCGATGGCGCGCGCACGCCCATCGCGGATCATCGCCAGCGCGGAGGACACAGTCGGGAAGCCGAATTGCGCATCGCCGCGCACCAGCGCCGTCACCATTTCCGCACCTGAACGATACGGCACATGCGTCATCCGCACGCCGGCGCGGCGCAGGAACAGCTCCATGAACAAGTGGCTGCCATTGCCATTGCCGGCGGAGGAAAACACCAGCGCTTCGGGGCGCGCACGCGCCGCCTCGATGATCGCTGGCATGGTCTGGTGCGGCGTGCCGGGATGCGCGATCAGCGCCGCCGGCAGCGACACCAGATGGATGATGGGCGTGAAGCTCGCCATCGGGTCATAGGGCAGCGATGGGTTCAATTCGCGGCCGATCACGTTGGCGCCGATATCGGCCATCATCAGCGTCAGTCCGTCGGGGCGTTGCTGCGCGGCAAAAGCACCGGCGATGGTGCCGCCCGCACCGGGTCGGTTCTCCACCACCAGCGGATGCCCATTGGCGAATTCGGCAAAACGCGCGGAGACGGTGCGCGAGAGCGTGTCGATCGCGCCGCCGGCGCCGAAGGGCACGACCAGCCGGATCGGCCGGTCCGGCCAGGGGTTCTGCGCCAGCACGGGCGTGGCCAGCGCCAGGGGTGCTGCGAACAATGTGCGGCGGTTCATGGGCGTCTCCTGTTGCGAAAGGTTTGCCCCTTGCCGCGCTTGCGCGCAATCATGCTTGCATGACCTGGTCCATCCTTGCCCATGATCCCGCGACCGGCGCGCTGGCCTGCGCCGTGACCACCTGCAACCTGGCGGTGGGGGCGGCGGTGCCATGGCTGCGCGCCGGCGTCGGCGCGGTCGCCACGCAATCCATCACCAACCGCTATCTGGG
>JAAFHD010000191.1:0-3805 GCA_013298245.1 Alphaproteobacteria bacterium | reverse complement strand
TCTGGGCAATGCCGTGCTGGAGGCGATGGCGCGCGGCATCGCGCCGCAGCTGGCGGTGAACGGCGCCATCGCCACGGATGAGGGGCGCGCGCTTCGCCAGTTGCACGCGATCGACACGCGCGGCCGCAGCGCCGCCTGGACAGGTGATCGCTGCATCGAATGGTGCGGGCATCGGCCAGGCGACGGGTTTTCCATCGCCGGCAACATGCTGGCCGGGGAGGCGGTGCTGGCCGATACGCTGGCCGCCTTCATCACCCGCAGCGAATTGCCGCTGCCCGAGCGCATGCTGGCAGCACTGCATGCGGGCGAGGCCGCGGGCGGCGATCGGCGCGGCCGGCAATCTGCGGCGCTTCGCCTGGTGACAACGGAAGATTGGCCGGATATCGATCTGCGTGTGGATGACCACCCCGAACCGCTGGTGGAATTGTCCCGGCTGCTCGGGCTGTGGCGCGCCACGCAGGCGCCGCGCCTGGATGAACGCCCACGCCGCGCCGACCCCGCCGGCATGATCGACCTTGATGTCCTCGATGCGCGGTTCCGCGCGGCGGGGCTGCCGGTGAAGGCACGCTGAGATGGCGGTGACGAAAGCGGGCTTCACGCTGATCCGAGGCGCGGGCCTGGCCGATGCCGCCTTGCGCCGCGCGCAACCGGCCGATGTGCTGATCCAGGATGGCGTGATCCGCGAGGTGGGCGCGAACCTCTCCGCACCCGAAGGCACGACGGTGTTCGACGCCTCCGGCATGGTGATCCACCCCGGCCTGATCAACGCGCACACCCATGGCCATGGCGGCCTGGCGCGCGGCCAGGTGGACCGCATTTCGCTGGAAATGCTGCTCGCCGCCGGCCCCTGGATGTCGGGCGGTCGGCAACTGGCGGACAAGAAGCTCAGCACCATGATTTGCGCGGCGGAAATGGTCGCGAAGGGCTGCACCGCGGCCTACGACCTGACATATGAATTCCCGCTGCCGACGCGCGAGGGGATGGACGCGATGGCCGAAGCCTACGCGGAAGTCGGCATGCGCGCGGTGGTGGCCCCCATGGTCGCAGACCGCACAGTGTATGAGGCGATACCCGGCCTGTTCGATGCGCTGCCCGCCGGGCTGCAAAAGGATGTGGAGGCGCTGCGCCTGCGACCGGCGGACGAAACGCTCGCCGCCATCGACGGTATCCTGAAGCATTGGTGCTGGAACAGCGCGGATGTGCGCGCGGCCGTCGCACCCACTATTCCGCATCACTGCACGGATGCCTTCATGTGCGGCTGCCGGGACCTGGCGCGCAACCACGGCGTGGGGCTGCACAGCCATGTGGGCGAGAGCAAGGTGCAGGCGCTGGTCGGCATGAAGCGCTATGGCCGCACGCTGCTCTCGCACATGGATACGCTGGGCCTGGTGGATGAGAATTTCACAGCGGCCCATGCAGTGTGGCTCGATGATGATGACCTGAAGCTGCTGCGCGATCGCGGCGGTTCGGCCGCGCATAATCCTGGGTCCAATATGCGGCTTGGCAATGGCATGTTCCGGCTGCGGCGCGCGATGGATCTTGGTGTGAATATCGGCATCGGCACGGACGGCGTGAACTGCTCCGACAACGGCAACATGTATGAGGCGATGCGCTACGCGAGCATGGTCTCCAAGGTGCAGTCGCCGGACCCCCGCACATGGGCGAGCGTGGAGGAAGTCTACCACGCCGCCACAGCTGGTTCCGCCCGCGCGCTGGGCTTCAAGGATATCGGCGCCATAGCACCCGGCATGAAGGCCGACATCGTCTTCATCGACCTGCACAGCACCAGCTGGATTCCGCACAACTGGACGGTAAACCAGATCGTCCATGCAGAGGACGCGACGGGCGTGCGCCATGTGATGATCGGCGGTGAATTCGTCTATTTCGACCGCCGCCACACCCGCATCGACATCGTGAAACTGGCCACCGACGCGGAGGCCGCGCGCGAGCGCCTGGAAGCCGCCGCCGCGCCGATGCGCGCGCTGTATGAACGCCTGGAACCGGTGGTCGCCAGCTTCTGCCCGGGCCTGGCCGCCCAGCCCTACCACCTCTCCCGCTATCTGTGCGAAGTTCCGAATTCCGGAGTCTGACCATGCCCGAATTCGTCGATCTTTCGCGCGAGATTCATCACCGCACACCCACCCACCCATCGCATCCGCCGGTGGTGATGGGCGTGTGGGGCGACCACAGCGAGAAGAAGGTCGCGGGCAACACCACCTTCACCTCGAAGGCGATGCACCTGTCCATGTCGGACCATGCCGGCACGCATGTCGATGCGCCGGTGCATTTCGACCCACGGCCAGGTGCGGCCAGCATCGACCAGATGCCGCTGTCGGATTTTTATACGTCAGCCTTCTGCATCGACCTGTCGCATGTGCCGCTGAAGACCGCCGCCACGGTCGAAGAAGTCCAGGCCGCCGTCACCGCATCCGGCCAGACCATCCGCGCGGGCGACACCGTGCTGATCTGGATGGCCACCAACGAACGGCTCTTCGGCACGCGCGGCTATGTCCATGATTTCCCGGGCCTGTCAGTGCCCGCCATCCGCTGGCTCGCAGCGCAGGGCGTCAAAATCTTCGGCGTCGAAGCCATCTCTCCCGCCCCCGAGGGCGAGCCCAACTACCAGGCGCACATGGTCTGCGCCGAGCTCGGCATCACCCATATCGAATGCCTGTGGAACCTGGCCTCGCTGATCGGCCTCGGCCGCTTCACCTTCATCGGCTTCCCGCTGAAACTGCAGGGCGGCACTGCCAGCCCTATCCGCGCCGTCGCGATGTTCCCATGAACGCCATCACGCCGCCCACCCGTGCCATCCCGATCGAGGTCGTCTTCGACCTGGTCTGCCCCTGGTGCTACCTGGGTGTGGCGCGGCTGATGCGCATGCTGGAAGCGCGGCGCGACACCCCAGTCGCGATCGAATGGCGCCCGTTCCTGTTGAACCCAGACATCGCCCCGGGCGGTGTGCCGCGCCAAGATTATCTGGTCCGCAAATTCGGCGGTGAGGACCGCGCGCGGCGCCTGCACGGCACCATCGCCGAACTCGGCCGCAACGAGGGCATCCCCTTCCGCTTCGACGCCATCCGCCGCGTGCCACAAACGCTGGACGCGCATCGCCTGGTGCGCTGGGCCGCCCGCCACGGCGCCGCCGACCGCCTGGTGATGTCCCTCTTCAGCGCGCATTTCTGCGAAGGGCGTGACATCGCGCATCACGACATGCTGGCGGCACTGGCGGGTGCCGCCGGTCTGGACCCCGTCGCCGCGCGCGCCTTCCTGGCCACCGGCCACGACGTGGATGGCGTGCATTCGGAAAACCTGCGCGCGCATCGCCTGGGCATCAACGGCGTGCCGTGCTTCGTCATGGCCGGCGGCCATGCCATTGCGGGTGCCCAGGAACCCGAAGTGCTGGAACGCCTGTTGGATGTGGCACTGGTGGAAAGCTGGCCGGGGCGCTTCGCGGAATGAGCCAGTTCCACATCGTGCTGGGCCGCAAGCTGCACCCGGCGGGCATGTCATTGCTGAGCACGCGCCCCGACATCCGCATCACCACTTTGCACGACCCGCCAGTGCCGGAATTCCACGCCGCCATCCGCGATGCCCATGCCGTGCTCGCCTGGCTGGAACGCATCGACCAACCGGCGCTGGATGCCGCCCCCATGCTGCGCTGCGTGTCGCGCTATGGTGTGGGTTTCGACACGGTGGACATCCCCGCCTGCACCGCGCGGCGCGTGCCGGTGATGGTCGCGAATGGCAGCAATGATTTGTCGGTCGCGGAACACGCGCTGATGCTGATGCTGGCCGTCGCGCG
>JAAFHD010000190.1 GCA_013298245.1 Alphaproteobacteria bacterium | reverse complement strand
GGGCAGTGCGCAGCCGGCGGTGGAGCTGGTGCTGATTGCCGGCCAGCGCGGCCCGGACCCGCGCAGCCCGGGGCTGATGGCCGATCTTGGCATGTTGCAGGAGCCGCTGAAGCTGCGGGATATCGCGATTTCCGTGGGGCGCGCCTTGGCGCGGGCGGCGGCGCGGCGGTCCTTGCCGGGGGCCTTGCCGCTGTCGGAACTCGAGCGCCATTGACCGGGGCGCGCCAGGCTTCAAGCTGGCGCGCATGACACATTGGCAGCCGGAACTGGATGAACTCGCGCAACGCCAGGCGATGGCGGAGGCGCTGGGCGGCGCAGACAAGGTGGCGCGCCAGCATGGGCAGGGGCGGCTGACGGTGCGGGAACGCATCGCGGCGCTGGCCGATGCGGGGTCTTTCCATGAGGTCGGCGCGCTGGCGGGCAAGGGTGAATATGCGGCGGATGGCACGCTGCTGCGTGTCACGCCGTCCAATTGCGTGATGGGGCGGGCGCTGGTGGATGGCCGGCCGGTGGTGCTGGTGGGCGATGATTTTTCCGTCCGCGGTGGCAGTGCGGACGCGACCATTCGCGACAAACCCATCATGGCCGAACGCATGGCCGCGGAATTGCGGCTGCCGATCGTGCGGATCATAGAAGGGTCGGGCGGTGGTGGGTCGGTCAGGACCATCGAGACCACGGGGCGGGCCAATCTGCCGGGCGGCGTGGGGGGCACCTGGCTGTATCATCACACCACCACCAATCTGGGGCTGGTGCCGGTGGTGGGGCTGGGGTTGGGGTCGGTGGCGGGCCTGGGTGCTGCGCGGCTGACGGCCAGCCATTATTCGGTGATGACCAAGCAATCGGCGGTGTTTGTGGCGGGGCCGCCGGTGGTGGCCAGGCTGGGGCAGTCCTTGGGCAAGCAGGAATTGGGTGGGTGGGATATCCAGTGCCAGGCCGGGGCGGTGGATGACGCGGTGGAGGACGAGGCGGCGGCGTTTGCGGCGGCGCGGCGGTTCTTGTCGTATTTGCCGGCCTCGGTGCATGCGCTGCCGCCCGTTTCGGCATGCGAGGATGATCCGGGGCGGTTGGTGCCGGCCTTGCTGGACGCGGTGCCGCGCGACCCGCGGGCGCTGTATCGGATGCGGCCGATTGTGGAGGCCGTGGTGGATGCGGGGTCCTTCTTTGAGATGGGGCGGCATTTTGGGCGCGGGATCATCACGGGGTTGGCGCGGTTGTCGGGGGTGCCGTGCGCGGTGATGGCGGGTGACCCGTATTTCGCCGCCGGGTCCTGGGGCGCGGATGAGTGCCAGAAGATCATCCGGTTTCTGGACCTGGCCAGCACTTTTCATTTGCCGGTGGTGTATTTGATGGACTGCCCTGGGTTTGCCGTGGGGCTGCGGGCGGAACAGCAGGCGACGATCCGCTGGGGGGTGCGGGCGATGGCGGCACTGAACCAGGTGCCGGTGCCGTTCTGCACGGTGATTGTGCGCAATGCCTTTGGGGTGGCGGGCGTCGCGCATCAGCCGGCGGGGCGGTATTCGCTGCGGTATGCTTGGCCCTCGGCGCGGTGGGGGAGCTTGCCGTTGGAGGGGGGGATCGAGGCGGCGTATCGGGCGGAGCTGGATGCGAGTGCGGACCCTGGGGCGACGCTGGCGGAGATTGAGGGAAGGTTGGCGCGGTTGAGGAGCCCGTTTCGCACGGCGGAGGCGTTTTGGGTGGAGGATATTGTGGACCCGAGCCATACGCGCAGGCTGCTGTGCGAGTTTGCCAGGTTGGCGCTGCCGTGCCTGGAGGCGGGGGTGGTGAGGGTGGCGATGCGGCCTTAGGGGCAGCTTGCGACAAATTTTTCCGAGTTGCCTTACTGTCTTACTATCTTGCTGTCTTACACGGGGTGTGGGGGGCGCGGTGAGGGGTGGATAGGTGCGGGTTTTTGGGACGGAATGCCTTGCTGTCTTACCTGCTTACTGTCTTACCGGGGGAAGCCGACATTCTGCCGCAGCAGGAGCACCTGTCGATCAGCCTATGCGGATGTCAAAACAGCAGCGCTCTTATAGGAACAAATCGCCCGAATGTCAATTTATTCTCGTTATTTTTGGTGCTGCCGCAGATATCATGCTCCGACCTTCAGGCGCTAAACTGTCGCACCGCTTCGCGGACCGAGGGAGCGACCCGCCCCCCGACTGCCCCTAATGCGGCCCTAAGCACCGCGCCTATGCGAGGCCGACCCGATGGCGTTTTGGCTGCCGCGTTCCTTATCGCTGGAACCGACAGGTTCGGCACCGCGAGAAAGGTTGGATTATCGCAGCGCTCCAACCATGCGCGCGTGATCATGGCCGAAAATGATTCTTCGACGAACACAAATAGCTTCGGCTGGTCGAGGTATCGCATTGCAACGACATGGCTGACCAGAAGGTCGCCAACCGATAGATGTCGTTGAATCGGCGCCATCATGACAGCCAGTAGATGCTGGTCCCAGCTTATGTTTCCCGCCCGTATGCGTCGCGTCGCGTCTTCGGTCCCATCAATCATTCTATTGAGGTCGTCGAGTGTCGCTTGCAGTTCGGCCATGCTGCCGTCGGCTGGAAGTTCACGCCGCCAGATGTCAATTGGAAGCTCCGCATGCCGACCTGTTGCAAGAAACGGCACAATACGCGACAGCAACCTCAGCTGGATCATATCTTTGAGTTCTGCAGGCAAAGCAAACGGGCCGTCGTGCACTTTTGCGCCAATGACCTTTCTACCCGCGACGCGCTCTGCGTTGCTCAGAAACAAGGCACGTGCTTCGCGGATGGCATCCGCAGCGCCGCATGTCGCGTCCGTTGTCCGCACAGCTAGCGAAGTCAGGATATCACCTTGCGCGGATTGTACGAGTAACTCTGATGAGGCGCGCAAGCGCGCTGCCAGCCTTGCCGCAATCAACGGCGGATCTGGCAAAAGAAGATCGAGTTCGGCCATCAGTAGGACGAACAGATCCAGAGTTGCCGGCGTTTGATCGCCCCAGTTCAGTTCGCGTACGGAACTTGCAACTCCGAACACAGTGCGCAAGTCCAATGCTTCGGGCCGAGACATTGTCGCCGATCCAAGCTCAGCCATTATCGTTTTAACCACCTGCGAGCCGATCTGCCGAACCGATACCAACGGCTCGGGTGGGAGAGACTGGCCGTCCTCGAGTAGCAGATCCGTGGCTGAACCCAGGCAGTCCACGGCTTCCCGAACACGGTTGCAGAAATACAAAGCTATCGCGTAGTCGAAGTGCAAACCTAACCGCCGGACAAGCGGCATGTCTGTCCCGGTGCTACTCAGCGCCTCGTGAAAGCGTTCCGCTGCGAGTCCCCAGTCGGCCACCTTCCCCGCTGCGACGCCAGCGTCCCTGAGCACATCGGTTCGCCACGAAAATCCCAGTGTGAAGCTCGGCAGCGCTTCCTCGTAAAGAGGTAGCGCTTCGAGCGCGCGGGAACCACGCGTCAGCACTTTGGCTTTGGCGGCAAGCAGCCGGCCCGACCGACCAAGGCTCACGATGAATCCATCGGCTCGCACCAAAGCTTCCTGTGTATCATCAAGATTTTGATCAATCACGCGAATGAGCAGCGCGGCTACCGCGTCCGATAGACTGGGTTCGGTGTCTATGTTTGTCAAAGTTAACAAGCGCTCGAGTACGCTGGCCAGCAAGGACCACCGCGGTTCGGAACGCGCTGCTTCACCCAGCCACAACCGATCTGTCATCAGGGCTGCGGCTTCTTGGCTTGCAAAGCCGCTCAGCATCAGCCTTCGGTCATCTGCGTCCAAGGAATCGATGCGGTCAAGGAGTTCGATGAGGTCGTCGGCGTCAGTCATTACAGGAACCAGAGCCATTGTGATGACAGGCGAAAGAACCGGCCATTCAATAGGAGAATCACGGGCGTTGCCCGTCAGCAGCATTGCGCGGGTGGCCTGGGCAACGCGCTGACCGGCTTTCGCAAAGCGCAAACTGAGCTTTATGCGCTCGTCGAGTGTCAACGGTCCTGCTTTTTGCAGTATCTGCCAGAGGAATACGACTTCAAAAAACTCGCTGCCCAGTCCGTGATCTGGCGAATGAGCGTCAAATTCGTCAAGCGCTCGTGCAAGGATCGGAGCAACCAGCTCCTGCCTTCCGGTCTCAATCGCAATCCGCAACTGAAAAACGCGGAATGCAGCCGTTTCGACGCCGCGCGGAAATGGCGAGGAGGTTTCTGCGTGGACGCCGATATATGCGAGAGGCCTCGCTGTTTCAGCGATCTGCTTCCACACATCAGATGAAGCCTGCAACAAGTTGGGCAGAAGCCGGACGATCGGTGCTGCTGTTTTACCGAGCATCGCATGGGTCGCCAAATCGAACACATCAGACGCGAGGACCGTGCGACCATGCAGAAACGTCAAGGCAATACCGGCATGCATCGCCGTGGACCATTCTTGTCCACGCGTTTCTGTCCCGAGACTGCGCAACAAAGGCGAGACACGTAGGTCGTCTGATTCGGTTCGCTCCAGCCACGGTCCGGTCAATCGGTCGATAATGTGCCCGGGCTCATCGATGGGTGGGGACACCCGCGCGACCGCCATGAGGCGGCTACGCGGGACGCGACCCAACAAGAGACTTGCGCGCGCCAACATTTCGCGATCCTCGCGTGGCAGCGCAGCCACAATTCGGCGCGCCTCGGCCCTGGCATCGACAATCTCCGGCGGTGGAACGAGCAATTCAGAGAGGTCAGGTAATGGGAAGCCAGCCTCCGAGAGTGCAGCGACGCGCGCATCAACCAACTGCGGGTGTCCGCTGGTCGAGATGTAGAGAATTTTGGACCAATTTGTGGCATTTTGTTCATCGCAGCCTGAGGCCGTCAGAAATGCTTCGATGTCCTGACGAGAGAAATCCGTCGCCAGGAAGACATGAGCCGACGCGAGCGAAAGCTGGGCAGCGATGCGGGCCGATGTCCGGTCGGAGGAAGTGACCAACAGCCGACCACCGCAGCTGTCTTGCAGCGCGCGAAGGCGACCTAGTGGACCCTCCAAAGCCCTCGTGTCGTCCCCGGTCGGAAGATCATCCAGCACAACATCATGGGCTGCACTACCTTTAGTCAACTCGGATACAACAGCAGCAACGATGCTTGCCGCAGCGGAAGGTGTTCGATCACGAAGTTCAACCCAGGCAGAAGGCCTCGTCGTGGTCACGGTAGTCAGGGCCAGCGCCGTTTTGCCTGAACCGGTCGCACCATGGATGAGCACGGTTCCTGCGCCCAATGCCTTAGCAATCGAACTTTCGAGGTCTGGCCTTACATGTCGGCGCGGCGCAGGACGCGGCGGCAGGTTGTATGGCTTTGTTGAGGCCGCAATTGCGGTAGACGCACTCGCGGCGCCACTCAGTGAACGCACAATTTCCAACAGGTCGGCTGTCGGGATGGCCGTTGTCGCGGCAGCATGCACAATACGTAGCAGATCGCCCCTTCGCAAAGTTCGAGCATCTGTGTTGATGAGGACGTTCCAAATCTCAGAGTGAAGAGCATCAAGGGCATTGACCGCCGACGCCGGGCTGATGCCGAGACCTGCACAAAGCTCGACCAGTTTTGCTTCCACTTTGCGCTACAGGCTCGACCAATCGGGCGTGCCCGTGATCCATTCCATTCGCAGCACAATGCGGTCGACAAAGTCTGCGGGAGAGGTGGATTCCAACCAACTTCGAAGTCCGATCGGAAGCATGTCCTGCGCTCGCAAGAATGCCTGGATTGCTGCTGCCGCATGACCAGAAGCCGGGCTATCGGGTGCGGATTGTACGCACCGCCACAGTTCAATGCCGGGATCATCAACGTTGAAAGGGCGCCCACGCTCCTGACCGACATTGGCAGTAGTCAAAAACCTGAAGCACAGCGAAGTACCTGGGTTTCTTTGTAAATGTTCCCAGAAATTACCAATCGCTTCCAATACGCTCTGTGAGCGCAGAGTGACATTGCCCGACCCAGCGATGTCCTTGACTTGCTCGACAACGACGCCGTCCTGACCGATGCGATCAAGATCCTCCGCCCCCTCCAACACCAGCATTTCGCCGTCGCGCAGATCGAGCCATGTCTCGATACTCCTAAGGATCTGGTAGGAGTAACCACGCATTGATGGCACTGCCTGGCGTTGCGGCGATCCTACCGGCAATGAAGGGCTAAGTTCGTTCACGGCCGCACGATACGCGCAGTTGCTTCAGTTGTGGACAAGAATGGCGTTGCCCTGGAAACGCGGCCCGCAGCGGCGTATGCTACCCTAATGGCCGAACAAAAAGCCGCGCCCGCCCCCCCGGGCTGGCGCGAAAGCCTCGAGCGATCCAAGGCGCAGATCGCAACCGGCGCCACCGTGCCGCTGCTTCCCGTGCTCGACCGCCTGCGCGCCGCAGCCGAGCGCATCGAGACCGAACAGGGCATCACCGCCGACGGCGAAAGCACGCTCCCCCACCCTTGATAGCACTCTCCCCAGAAGCAGCGCGCCAAGTCGAAGCGCTGGAACGCTTCTACACCGACCGCCAGCGCCCCCAAGCCCTGCGCAACCTCGGGCATGCCCTGGCCGAAGCCAGCCTCATCATCACCAACGCGCCCGAACGCGGCATTCCCGCGCCGCGCCCCTATCCGGATTTGGCCTCTCTCGGCCTCGCCTGGCTGAAACGCGGCCGCTACTGGATCGCCTACGACCCAACAAAGCCGATCATCGCCGGCGTCTTCTTCGAAACCGACGACATCCCCGGCCGCGCCGGCTGACCCCACGCCAAAAACCCCGCTTGACACCACCCCTCCCCCACCCCATACCCCCGCCACCCCTGCCGGCATGTGGCACGCGCCGGCTATGC
The DNA here is from genome assembly GCA_013298245.1 of Alphaproteobacteria bacterium. Lineage (GTDB taxonomy): Bacteria > Pseudomonadota > Alphaproteobacteria > Acetobacterales > Acetobacteraceae > Rhodovarius. Next base: position 176 of record JAAFHD010000190.1, on the reverse strand, counting down.
CCATTTGTGCCCAATCCTGGGCCCCGGGCTGAACCAACCCAAAGGGAGCACACATGCCGCTCTACGAATGCGTGTTCATCGCGCGCAATGACGTGTCTCAACAACAGGTCGAACTGATTGCGGACGCCATGTCCGAAATCGTCACCAATGCCGGTGGTTCCATCCCGAAGCGCGAA
>JAAFHD010000019.1 GCA_013298245.1 Alphaproteobacteria bacterium | reverse complement strand
CCGCCAAACCCACCACCCACACGATCAGTGCTGTGTAGATCGCGGTGATGACCAGCGACCCGCCGGCCGCCTGGATGGCGATGTCGGAAAAGCGCAGGCCCAAGCCGGTCAGGGTGATGCAACCCACGATGACGCCCGCACAGGCGCAGGTGGCGGCGATGCCGATCGCCTGTTCTGAACCCGCGGCCAGCGTGCGCACCAGCTTCATCGGCCATAATGCGTGCTCGCGCGACAGGAATGACAGCGCGATCGCCAGGCCCATGGCGTAGAGCACCGAGAGCGTCGCGGAATAGCCCATCGACATGAAGACGATGATCGCGATCAGGCTGGTGAAATGGTACCAGCCGCGGCGGAACATCTGGCCCACCGGATCCACCTTGATGGGTGGGGGTTCGACGAAGCCGGGGCGGGCGCGGATGCGGCGCTGATCCAGTTCCACCATGAACAGCAATGCGGCGTAGTAGAGGCAGGTCGGCACCAGCGCCATCAGCAGCACGTCGAGGTAGGATATCTTGAGGTATTCCGCGATCAGGAAGGCGGCCGCACCCATGATGGGCGGGGAGATGATGGCGCCCAAGCCACCCGCCGCCAGCAGCCCGCCGGCGTCATGCCCCGAATAGCCGACCTTCTTCATCATCGGCCAGGCGACGGTGCCGATGGTGACGGTGGTCGCCACACCCGAACCCGATGGCCCGCCCAGCAGGAAGGCAGACAGCACGACGGTGCGCCCCGCACTGGTGGGCTTTCCGCCCGTCGCGGCGAAGGAGAAATCCACGAAGAATTTGCCCGCCCCAGTCGCACCCAGAATCGCGCCATAGATCGTGAACAGGATGATCAGCGTGGCCGAGACATCCACCGCCGTGCCGAAGATGCCTTCGAGCGTGATGGTCAGATGCGGGATCAGCCGCTCGGCGTCATAGCCACGATGCGTCCAGGGTGCCGGCAGATGGTTGCCGTAGAAGGCGTAAAGGATGAAGGCGATGGCGACCACCGGCATGATCCAGCCGGTGGCGCGGCGCGTGGCTTCCAGCACCAAGGCGATCAGCAGCCAGCCGACGACGATGTCCATCGGTTCGGGAAAGATGATGCGGTCCTGCAGGTCATCGCCGCCGGAAATCAGATACCAGGTGACATAGATGCCGGCTGCGATCAGCGCCCAGTCCCACGGCATGAAGCGGTCGCGGAAGCGGCGCATCATGGGGAAGAGCAGGAAGCCCAATGTCATGGTGAAACCGACATGCGCGAAGCGCAGCACGGTTGTCGGCACGATCGACCAGGCGGCGTAGAGATGGAACAGCGACATCGCCAGCGCGATGCCAACCGCCGCCAGGGCAAGCACGCCTGTGAAGCGGTTCATCGCCCCTTCTTCGCTCTCGATCAGTTGCTCGATTCGCTTGGCGGTGGCGGCGTCGACGCCGTCCTGGGCAGTACCGGACATGCTAAGGCCTTTTGGACGTTGGCCTATTCATGACGGTATCAGACCGAATTGTCACCCATGATGGATGAGCGCGATCCGCAAGGCGCGCCGCAGCTTGGCGATGCCGCGGCGCGACTGGCCATTGGCGCAGAGTGTCTCGCCCTCGCTCGCCAGGTCGCGCACCACATCGGCATTGCCGTTGACCGGGGCTGCGGCCACACGCGCGATCAGCGAGTGGCAGTAATCGTCGCTGTCGGGCGGCGGGATACGTTGGGGCGCGGGCTGCGCGAAGGCTGTGCCCGCGATCAACACGATCAGGATGGGGAGGCTTCGCATGCTGACGTTATGCGCGTTTCGATGTCTCCCGGGGGTGGGCTGCGCATGACAAGGCGGAAGGATATCCGATTGTCATGTAGGGATATTCCACGCGCGGCCCGGCGGCTATGCACATGCCCATGCTGATGCGGCGCGTTGTCTTCGTCGGGTTGCTGGGCGCGGTCGCGGTCGCGCTGGTCTGGCTGTGTTGGCGCGCGGTGGTGCCAGGCGGCGTCACGCCACTGGAATGGGTGGCGTTGCTGGCCTTCGTGGGCGTGGCACCCTGGCTTGGCATATCGGCCGCGAACGCGCTGATCGGGCTGGTCATCCTGCTGGGTGCGCGCGACCCTGTTGGGGCGGTGCTGCCGGCGGCGCGCGCGGCGCGGGCTGGTGCGCGGGCACCCACCATCATCGCCGTCTGCATCCGGCACGAGGACATGGCTGACATCACGCCGCCGATGCGCAGGCTGATGGCGGGGCTGCCAGCTGATTTCACATTGTGGTTCCTGTCGGACAGCAGCGCGCCCGAAGCGATTGCTGCGGAAGAAGCGGCGCTGCGTGAATTCCCCGCAGCACGCTATCGCCGCCGCACCGACAACACCGGCTTCAAGGCCGGCAATGTGATGGAGTTCCTGGACCATCACGCGGGCGATGCGCGCTATATCATCTGCCTCGATGCTGACAGCGAGATGTCACCAGCCGCCGTGCTGCGTCTGGTCGCGATCATGGAAGCGGACCAGCACCTGGCCATCGTGCAGCAACTGATTGTGGGGCGGCCCACGCAGGTCGCCTTCGCGCGGCTGTTCCAGTTCGGCATGCGCGCCTGCATGCGCGCCTGGGCTGTGGGCCAGGCCTGGTGGCAGGGTGATGCGGGGCCGTATTGGGGGCATAACGCGATCATCCGCATCGCACCCTTCCGCGCCCATGCGCGGTTGGAAACCCTGCCCGATGGCCGCCAAATCCTGAGCCACGACCAGGTGGAGGCGACGCGCCTGACAGCCGCCGGTTGGAAGGTGATGCTGCTGCCGGAAGAAGCCGGCAGCCTGACCGGCAGCCCGCCCGCATTGCCCGAATTACTGGCGCGCGACCGGCGCTGGGGTGCGGGCAACATGCAATACTGGGCGCTGCTGAAACTGCCCGGAATCACGCCGATGGGCCGCTGGCAATTGGCGCAGGCGATGCTGTTGTTTGCGGTGGCGCCGCTATGGGCCGTGGTGCTGGCGGCGGCGGTGTTGAATGTGGCGACCGGCGGCGCTGCGGGCACTGATGCTGTGGCGCTGGCCACGCTGATGCTGGCCGCATGGGGTGCCCAGAACGCGCCGAAACTGGCGGGCTATGCGCAGGTGTTGGCGCAGCCGGCATTGGCCGCGGCCTATGGCGGGCGGGCGCATTTCGCGCGTGGTGCTGCGGTCGAAATCCTGCATGGCCATGCGCTGGAGATCATCATCACGATGAACAAGGCGATGCTGCTGTTTGGCCTGCCGTTCCGCCGCGCCGTGGGTTGGGCCGCGCAGAACCGCGCGGCGCGCGGTGTGGGCTGGCGGGATGCGGTGCTGTTGTTGTGGCCGCAGGTGCTCGTCGGTCTGCTATGCCTGTGGCTGGCACCCACCTGGTGGTTGCTGCCTTGGGTCTTGCCGTTGATCCTGTCGGTGCCGTTCTGTGTGCTGACCGCGGCGCGGCTGACCGGCATCGGCGCCATACCGGAGGAACTGCAAGCATGAGCAAGGTTGCGATCGTCACCGGCGCTGGGCGCGGCATTGGGCTGGCCACCGTGCGGCGTTTCCTGGCGGAGGGGTTTCACGTCGCACTGCTGGATGTGGATGCGGCGCTGCTGGATGCGGCGATGGCGGAACTGGCGGCACCCGATGCGACGCGCGCCTTCGCCTGTGATGTGTCCAGCGCCGCCGATGTGCAGGCCGCCATCGGCGGTGCCGCGCGGCATTTCGGGCGGCTGGATGCGCTGGTGAACAATGCCGGCATTGCGGTGTTCAAGCCGCTGCTCGAGACGACGCCGGAGGAATGGAACCGCGTGCTGGCGGTGAACCTGACCGGGCCTTTCCTGTGCACGCAGGTGGCAGCGCCGATCATGGCGGAGGGTGGTGGGGGTGCTGTGGTCAACATCACCTCCATCTCGGGCCTGCGGGCGTCCACGCTGCGCGTGGCGTATGGCACGTCCAAGGCGGGGCTGGCGCATCTGACGAAGCAGCAGGCGGTGGAGTTGGGCGGGCTTGGGATTCGCGTGAATGCGGTGGCACCCGGGCCGGTGGATACGGCGATGGCCAAGGCGGTACACACGCCCGAAATCCGCGCCGACTATCACGACCATATGCCGCTGAACCGCTATGGGCTGGAGAGCGAATTGGCGGAGGTGATCGTGTTTCTCTGCACTGACCGCGCCAGCTACATGACCGGCCAGATCATCGCGGTGGATGGCGGGTTTGACGCGACGGGCATCGGCCTGCCGACGCTGCGGCAGGCCAGGCGCAACCTTTAGGCGGGCAGCGCCAATACGTCGCGATGCGGCACGGTGATCGACAACCGGCCCGCATCGATCTGGTCTTCGCGCGCGTTCGCCCAATCATCCAGCACGCGCATCGCGCCGCGTTCATGGCGCGCCGCTGCTTCGAGCATGCCGCGTGACAATGCCTCGGCCATCGCGCCATCGCGGCGGGTGATGCGCCATGGGGTTTCGGCGGTGTGCACGCTGTAGCCATGGGCTGCGAAGGCGGCCGCGATGGTGCGCGGCGCCGCGTCACCCAGCGCGCGGCCGCCGAAACCCTTGTCACGCAACTGGTCGCGCATGAAGCCGCGGCGCAGGAAGGCATCGCCGCGATGCGGTGGCGAGAAGCGCGTGGGTGCTGATGTGTTCAGCGCGGCATAGAAGGGCAGGCGCCGCGCGGCGCAGGCGGCGGCCATGCGGGCCACCCAATCCTCGCTGACCAGGTCGCAGAGTGCGGTGCATACGACCGCGTCCACTTGCGCCAGTGGCAGGCCGTGCGGGGCCAGGGCCAGGTTCGCGACCAGTGCTTCGACGCGCCAGGCACCACCTGGTGCGTGCACCAGCAGCGTGCGCTTGTTGGGGAAGCTGCTGGGCCAGCCGATGCCGTCGGCGCGTTCGGCAATGGTGTCGAAGGCGCGTTCGATCAGCGCGGGGTCTGCGTCCACCAGGGTCCAGGCCTGGGCGCGGCCAATGACGCGGCCGAGCCAGCGCGTCAGCGCGCCGGTGCCCGCACCCAAATCCAGGATGCGCGGGCGTTGCGGCAGTGCGTCGGCGAGTTTTTGCGCGAGTGCTATGTCGCGCGCCATGGCGTCGAAAGGCTCGCGCAGGTCGAGCCAGTCGCCATCGAATTCTTCGGTCATGGCAGGGCTTTCAGGAAGAGGGCGGCGCGGTCTTCCCAGCGCGGCAGGTGTTGGGCTGCGGCCCAGGCGGCGTCGGCCATTTCGGCGCGCAGTGCGGCATCGAAGATGGGGCGGCGCATGGCGCGGGAGAGGCTGTTGTGGTCGCCGGGTGCGGCCATCACGCAGGCGGGTTTGGGCACCACATCGGCGATGGCCCCGGCCGATGTGATGGCGCAGGGCAGGCCGCGCGCGAGGGCCTCGGCGGCGGCCATGCCGTAGCCTTCCCAATGCGTCGCCAGCGCGAAGAGATCGGCGCTGTCATAGGCGGCGTCGAGTGCGGCGCCGGCAAGTTCGCCGGCGAAGGTGACGCGTTGGGTGATGCCCAGTTCTTCGGCCAACGCGACCAGGCCGTGTGCGTGCGCGGCATCCCGCGGCGCGCCCACGATGGTCAGGCGCCAGTCCAGATCGACCAGCCGCGCCAGCGCGCGCAGCAGCACGTCATGCCCCTTGCGCGGCACCAGCGTGCCGACGCTGATGATGTGGCAGCCGCTGCCCGAGCCACGTGCGCGTGGTGTCGGATCGGTGCCGGGCTCCACGACGGTGATGCGCGCGGGATCGACGGCGAAATCGGCCGCCAGGCGCTCCGCGGTCAGGCGCGATGTCGCGATGATGCGCGGCATGGCGGGCAGCATGGTGGTCTCGATCGCGCGCAGCGCGTCGCGGTCCAGGCCGGTTTCCAGCGCGGTCGGGTGATGGATCAGGGCGGTGGCGTTGCGCGCGACCAGCGCGGGCAGATGCGCGCGAAAGGCGGGCAGGCCGAGGCCGTCGATCACCAGGCGCCCGGGCGCGGCCAGCGCCGCGGTGGCGGCGGTTTCGGCGGCGGCATCCGGCAGCGGGTGGCGGCCGGCCATTTCGTGCACCGTCACGTCCTGGCCCAGTGCGCGCAGCCCCGCGACGATGCGGCGGTCATACAGATACCCGCCGCTGATCGCGTCGAACGGCGCGGGGACGGCGAGGGCAATCACGCGACGGGGCCTTCGAAGGCGGCCCATGCGACGTGGCTTTCGCGCAGCAGCACCTTGATGGCGGTGACGCCATCGCCGCCCGGGCCCATGCGGCCGTCGCGGCAGGCCGCGGCCAGCAGGCCGTGGATGTGTGCGCAGAGGAATTCGGTGGTGGTGTTCTGGCCGGCGAAGGCCTGTTCTTCATCGAGGTTGCGATAGTCCAGCGCGGACAGGATTTTGCGCAGCTCGTCCTTCGCGAGCCCGATATCGATCAGCAGATGCAGGTGGTCCAGTTTTGGCGCGCGGAACTCCGCCTCCACGATGAAGGTGGCGCCGTGCAGGCGTTGCGCGGGGCCGAATTCCGCGCCGCGAAAACTGTGCGCGACCATGATGTGGTCGACGACGGTCAGGCTGAACATCAGGGTAGGTCCTCGGTGATGATGACGGGGCAGAGGGCGGGTTCATCCAGCAGCGCGGCATAGCGTGCGGGCAGGTCGTCGAAGCGGACCATGGGGCCAAGCAGTGCGTCGAGGCGCGCGTCGCATAGCAGGTCCAGCGCGAGTGCCATGCGCTGCGCGTGGCTGCGGCGGCCGCGCATGGCCGGCGCGATGCTGCCGACCTGGGTGGAGATGAGGGAGAGGCGCTTTTGATGGAAGGCTTCGCCCAGCGGCAGGGCAGGGCGGGTGGCGCCGAACCAGGAGGCCTCGATGATGCGGGCTTCGAAGGCGGCCGCTTCCAGCGCGGTGCAGAGGCCTGCTTCGGTGGCGCTGGCGTGGATGATCAGTTCCTGGTCGGGCGGTGCGTCGGCCGGCGTTGCGAAGCGCGCGCCGAAGTTTTCGGCGATCGGGGCGCGTGACGTGTCCGGGTCGACCACGGTCACCGCAACACCGGGGATGCGCGCTAGCAGGAAGGCCACCAGCAGCCCGACGACGCCGGCGCCCACAACCATCGCGCGCTCGCCGGCCAGCGGGCGCGCATCCCACAGGATGTTCAGCGCGGTTTCCATATTGGCGCCGAGCACGGCGCGGCGTGTGGGCAGCGCATCGGGCAGCGGGGCGCACAGGCTGCGCGGGGCGAAAAAACGGTCCTGGTGCGGCGCCAGCGCGAAATACCGCTGGCCGTCATCGGCGACGCCGACGGCGCAGTAGCCGTACTTCACGGGGAAGCTGAAATCGCCGTCCTGGAGCGGCGCGCGCATCAGTGCGTGCTGCGATTCCGGCACGCGGCCATGCAGCACCAGGCGTTCCGTGCCGCGCGAAATGCCGCTGGCTAGCAGGCGCAGTGACAGGTCGTCGGGGCCGGGTGCGGGCAGCGGTGTGTCGCGCAATTCCGCCCGGCCTGGTGCGGTGATCCACAGCGCGCGCGGCATCATGTCGCCACCGGCGGGCGGGCGCGGCCCACCGCGATATCCAGCAGGATGTCGGGCGAGAGGTCATGCACCGTCCAGGACAGGCGCATGCCATCGGCGATGCTGGGCGCTTCGGGCAGCGCGAAGGCAGGGCGGCCGCTGCCCAGGATGATGGGCGCGACAGTGACGTGAAGGCGGTCCAGCAGCCCCGCCATCAGAAAGCGAGAGACGGTGACGCCGCCGCCTTCGACGAAGATGCGGGTCAGGCCGCGCGCGGCCAGGGCGTGCAGCAAGGCCGGCAGGTCGGGGGCGGCAATCACTTCGGCTGTGCCGTGCCGCGCGGCGAGTGGCGCGCGTTGTGCCACCAGCGTCGGCGGGCCTTCCTGGAAAATGCCGTGCTCGGTGCCAAGCCGCGCGTCGGGGTCCAGCACGACGCGCACGGGGTCGGGGCCATCGACCAGCCGCGTGGTCAGGCGCGGGTTGTCAGCGGCGACTGTGCCGGCGCCGACCAGCACCGCGTGGCAGATCGCGCGCAGCTTGTGGGTGTGGCGCAGGTCGGCCTCGCCGCCGATCCATTGGGATGATCCGCTGGCGGTGGCGATTCGGCCATCCAGTGTCTGCGCCAGGCGGCCGACCACGACGCAGCCATCGGGGGCGGACGGGCGCGCGAAGAGCGGCGCAAACAGCGCCTCCCGTTCCGCCTGTCGCCAATCCCATGCGTCGTCCATGGGCGCGGTATGCTACACCCTGGCGGAGACCGCCATGGCTGGCGTCTGGCGCGGCATGCGGCTGCGGCCCTGCGCGCCGTAACCGGGCAGGTTGGCGCGCGGCAAAGCGGCACCCGCGATGGTTTCGATCACGCGGGATTGCAGCGCGATTGCGTGTTCCAGCAGGCGCCGGTTTTCCGATGACAGGGTGGACAGGCGCTGGTGCAATTGCGCCGTCGCGTCGCGCTGCGCGCCTTCGGTGCGCGCGCCGGTCTTGCTGGCGGCGGCGAAGGCTTGGGCGAAGGCGTCAGACGCCTGCATCTTCGCGGTGGCCAGGGTTGCGGCGCGCGAGAGATCCAGTGCGGATAGCGCTTGGTTTTCCGCTTCCAAGGCATCGGCGAGGCGGCTGCCTGCGGTGATGACGGCGTCCATCATGGGCTGGTCTCCTGGGTGGATTGGTTGCGCAGCATTTGCGCGAGAATGGCGGGTGCGAGGCCAATGCCGCCGGCGGACGCCATGCGGGTGGCGAAGGCGTCGGTCAGCATGGGGCGCCATTGTTCTTCCGCCGCACCGCCGCTGAAGAGGCCGCGGGTGTTGATGGTGTTGAACATGGGTGCCAGCATTTGCGAGAGGATATTGGCCTCGAAGCGCTGCGCCACTTCGCGCTGGCGCGGGGTGGCGAGGGTTGTGTTGACTTGCATCAGCGGACCTCCAGTTCGGCTTGCAGCGCGCCGGCCGCTTTGATGGATTGGAGAATAATGATCAGGTCGCGTGGGCCGACGCCGAGGCTGTTCAACCCGCGCACCAATTCGGCCAGCGTGACACTTTGCGACAGCACGCCGAGGCGGCGTTCGCGCTGGTCATCCACCTCGATCTGGGTGCGCGGCACGACGACGGTTTCGCCATTCGACAGCGGGCCTGGTTGCGACACCTGCGGCGTTTCGGTGATGCGGATGGTCAGGTTGCCCTGCGCGATCGCCACGGTGGAGACGCGCACATTCGCGCCCATGACGATGGTGCCCGAGGCTTCCTCGATGATGACGCGCGCGGGTTGGTCGGGGGTGACGCGCAGCTGTTCGATGTCGCCCAGCAGGGCCACAGGGTCACGGCCACGCAAGGCGAGGACGATGGTGCGCGGGTCGGTCGCGCGGGCGGTGCCCGCACCCGCACCCTGGTTGATGGCGGTGGCGACGCGGCGCGCGGTGGTCAGGTCCGGGTTGCGCAGTGAGATGCGCATCTCGTCGCGCCCGCCGAGGCGAAAGGGCACCGCGCGTTCAACGATGGCGCCAGAGGCGATGCGCGCGGATGTCGGCACACCGCGCTGGATGCTGGCGCCTGCGCCGCGCGCGGCGATGGCGCCGGTCGCGACTGAGCCTTGAGCCACCGCATAGACCTCTCCGTCGGCGGCCAGCAGCGGGGTGACCAACAGCGTGCCGCCGGTCAAATTCGTGGCATCGCCAAGGGCCGAGACCGAGACGTCGATGCGGCTGCCGGGCTGGGCAAAGGGCGGCAGGTTGGCGGTCACCATCACGGCCGCGACGTTGCGCGTGTCCAGGCGCTGTTCCTGGTCGCGCGTGTTCACACCGAGGCGTTCCAGCATGCCGATCAGGGTCTGGCGGGTGAAGACGGCGGTGCGCAGGCGGTCACCGGTGCCGGGCAGGCCGACCACCAGGCCATAGCCGACCAGTTGGTTGTCGCGGATGCCCTCGATATCGGCGATGTCCTTGATGCGGACGGGCTGCGCGGCGGCCGGCCAGGCGAAGGCCAGCAGCAGCGCGAAGGCGGCCAGGAGATTCAGGGTTCGGCAAGGGTTTCGGGTCATTCTGCTGGGTGTTCGGCAAGTGCTGTGCCAGCGGAAAGGCCCGGTTGCGGCGGCAGGAATTGCCCTTGGTGGGCAGGCCAGCACAGCACTCGGCAAAGGGAGGTTGAGGGCATGATGATCGGGATCGACGCGGTCGCGCGGATGGGGGCGGTGGCGCCACGTGCCGCGACGGCGGCCGGGTTTCGAGTCGCCGCACCTGGCGCGCCGGCCATGCCGGCCGCAGTGGTCGCAATGGCGCCGATGGGGCCGTTGGGCGCCGTCGCGCCGTCCGCGCGGGACATGGCCGCACGGCGCCGGGCGTCTGGCCTGCTGGCAGGATTGTCGGCCTTGCAGCTGGGTTTGCTGGGCGGCCGCGGTGACCCCACCGCGCTGTCGCGCCTGCCGGATTTGCTTGAAGGCGAGGAGGGCGATGACCCGGACCTGGCCGAATTGCTGCGCGGCATGGCGCTGCGTGCGCGCATTGAATGGGATCGGCGCAACCCGGAATGATCCGTCAACGACACATGAATCGTGTGAAAGCTGCGCGAAATCAGGGATTTCCGAGAATGACCCCTTGGCGCTGCGCGACCTGCCGACTATAGGGAAGTCAACCGGGGATGACCAAGTGTTGGGCTTGGTCGTCGGTGGAGGCAAAAGTCCAAAAATGCTCGTCACTCTCCCACCGGATTACCGTCCGACCGACACCGAAGATTTCATGTCGGCGACGCAGCTGGAATATTTCCGGCAGAAGCTGCTGCGCTGGCGGCATGATCTGCTGCGCGAAGCGGGTGCGACGCTGAGCAGCCTGTCCGAAGGCGGCATCACCGAAGCGGACCTGACCGACCGCGCCAGTGTCGAGACCGACCGTGCGCTGGAACTGCGCACGCGCGATAGGGCGCGCAAGTTGATTTCGAAGATCGACCAGGCGATTGAGCGGATTGAGAACGGCACCTACGGCTATTGCGAAGAGACCGGGGAGCCGATTGGGCTGAAGCGGCTGGAAGCGCGCCCGATCGCGACGCTGTCGATCGAGGCGCAGGAGCGCCACGAGCGCATGGAACGCGTGCACCGCGACGATTGATATCGGATTTTTGGTCCGATCATGCGCCCCCGCCGGCCAAGCCGGCGGGGGTTTGTTGTTTCAAATCCGCCGCTGGTCCACCGGCGGCAGGAAATCCGCCGAGTAGAAGCTCTGCGCCGTGATCCGCCCCGGCGTCAGGTTGAAGCTGGTCTCCACCGCAGTGATCCCGGACTGCAGGCGCGCCATATCCACCGTGGACACGCCGGCCGCGCGGCTGGCGGCCGTCACCGCCACGCGTTCAATGTTCATCTGGTGGCGTTCACGCTCGATCGCGACATCGGTCAGCGGCTCCACCTGGCGCAACACGTTCAGCATGCCCTCGCCATCACGCACCGTGGAGATGAAGCCGCGGATCAACGCCGCCACCGTCCCGCGCACCGCCGCCGGGTTGCGTTCCGCAAAGGCCCGCGTGGTCAGGATGCAGCCGCCATACAGGTTCAGCCCGTGGTCGTTATAGGCGAAGACCCGTTGCGCCGGATGGTCCAGCCCGATTCCCTTCAGCGCCAGCGTGCTGGTGGTGACGAAGCCGGTGATGCCATCGGCCTCGCGCCGGATCAGCATTGGCTCGCGCAGCGCGGGTGTGACGGAAATGAAGTTGACCGCGCCGGCGTTGAAGCCCGCCGCCCGCGCGAAAGCGGGGAACAATTGCCGCCCGCCGTCGAAATCGGGGGCCGCCAGACGCTTGCCTTCGAGGTCGCGCGGGGTGCGGATGGGGCCGTCGGCGCGCACGATGGTGCAGAGCGGGCTGCGGTCATGCAGCACGGCGACGCAGACGATGCCGCGATCCGGATTTTCCGCCATGAAGCGCATCGCCGGGCTGATATCGGCATAGCCCATGTCATGCGTGCCGCCTGCCAATGCGACGGGCACACCGCCCGACCCTTGGCCGCGATCGACCTGCACATCAACGCCGGCCTCGCGGAAGAAGCCGCGCTCGCGCGCCACAAGGGCAAAGGCGTTGGGCGCCTGGAAGGCCCAGTCCAGCGTCAGGCGCACGCGGGGTGCGGCCTGCGCCAGCACCGGCGGTGCGGCCAAAACCATGGGTGCCGCGAACATGGCGCGGCGGGACATTTGGGTCATTGTGATGCCTCCTCGATGTGCCAAGCCTAACCATGGCGCCGCGCGTCGCCAATGCCCCGCTTTGCGCTTGACGCCGCGCCTTGCAAGGTGTTCATGCCGCTCATTGAGCGGTGGTTTCGGCCCCCGCGCTTTTGGTGTCTCCAATCGATCGGACCCGGCGCGCCGTCATGCGTCACCCACCCGGCCGGGCGAACCCCCGGCAAGCCGTGCCGACAGACTGGCGCGCAAGCCCCGACAGGCCGGCCAAGGGCCGCCTGTTCCCAGGAAAAACCCCACTCCATGGCTCAAGCCAATATGCACGCCGGCGAAGAAGATTTCGCGACCCTGCTCGATGAGATGCTGGGCGCTGACACCGGCTTTGCCGGGTCCGTGGTCACCGGCAAGGTGATCCGCATTGATGATGATGTCGCGGTGGTCGATGTCGGGCTGAAGTCCGAAGGCCGCGTGGCGCTGAAGGAATTCGCCCCCCCGGGTGGCAAGGCCGAGGTCAAGCCCGGCGACCTGATCGAGTTGTTCGTTGAACGCTATGAAGACAAAGACGGTGCCATCGTCCTGTCGCGCGAAAAGGCTCGCCGTGAGGAAGCCTGGACCGCGCTGGAAAAGGCGGCACAGGCCGGCACGCGTGTGAACGGCATCATCTTCGGCCGGGTGAAGGGTGGCTTCACCGTCGATCTCGGCGGCGCCGTGGCCTTCCTGCCCGGCAGCCAGGTGGATATCCGCCCGGTCCGCGATGTAGGCCCCCTGATGGGCCAGTCGCAGCCCTTCCAGATCCTCAAGATGGACCGCGCCCGCGGCAACATCGTGGTCTCGCGCCGCGCTGTCCTGGAAGAAACCCGCGCCGAACAGCGCAGCGAGCTGATCCAGGGCCTGAAGGAAGGCGATATCAAGGACGGTATCGTCAAGAACATCACCGACTACGGCGCCTTCGTGGACCTGGGCGGTGTGGACGGTCTGCTGCACGTGACCGACATCGCCTGGCGCCGGATCAACCATCCGTCCGAGGCGCTGGAGATTGGCATGAAGGTGCAGGTCCAGGTCATCCGCTTCAACCAGGAAACCCAGCGCATCAGCCTCGGCATGAAGCAGTTGATGTCCGATCCGTGGGATGGCGTGGCGGCGAAGTATCCGGTCAATGGCAAGTTCTCGGGCCGTGTCACCAACATCACCGATTACGGCGCCTTCGTGGAGCTGGAGCCTGGTGTTGAAGGCCTGGTGCACGTCTCGGAGATGAGCTGGACGAAGAAGAACGTCCACCCGGGCAAGATCGTGTCCACGACGCAAGAAGTCGATGTGATGATCCTGGATGTGGATGAGCCCAAGCGCCGCATTTCGCTGGGCCTGAAGCAGGCGCAGGGCAACCCCTGGGAAGTCTTCCAGGACGCCAACCCGCCTGGTTCGATCATCGAAGGCGAGATCCGCAACATCACCGAATTCGGCCTGTTCATCGGGATCGCGGCGGAAGTGGACGGCATGGTCCATATGTCCGACCTGTCCTGGGATGTGGCGGCCGAGGCGGCGCTGGCCGGCTACCAGAAGGGCCAGATCGTCAAGGCCAAGGTGCTGGACATCGATGTCGAGAAGGAGCGTATTTCGCTCGGCATCAAGCAGCTGGAAGCCGACCCCGCGGCCGAGGTCCTGGACCGGATCCGCAAGGGCGACATCATCACCGGCACGGTCACCAAGATCGAAAGCAATGGTGTGGAAGTGCGCGTCGAGGAAATCCTGACGGGCTTCATCCGCCGTGCGGAACTGGCGCGCGATCGCCAGGACCAGCGCCCGGACAAGTTCGCCATCGGCGAGAAGATCGACGCCCGCATCATGGGCGTGGACCGCGCGGCCCGCCGCCTGTCCCTGTCCATCAAGGACAAGGAAGTGCAGGAGGACCGCGAGGCCGTGAAGGAATTCGGCACGGCCGACAGCGGTGCCTCGCTGGGTGACATCCTGGGTGCGGCGATTCGCCGCCGTCGGGAAATGGCGGCGGGCGACGAATAAGCCTTTCGCCATCGTGGTATCCGGCCCCGGGGAGCGATCCCCGGGGCTTTTTTGTATGCGCGCGACGCAGGCGACTAAAACTTGTGCAAAACCTGCGCCGCCCGCCTTTTGGTGCCCGCCGCCCCCATTGGCACCACCACCGCCCCTGCTACAGAAAACCATCATTTCAGAGACGACCGCATGACCCGCCCCTTCGTCGAGATCGACCATGTCGCCATGCGCTACGGCGGCGTGGATGGCACGCTGGCGCTGCAGGATTGCAGCATGAATGTGCAGGAGGGCGAGTTCGTCGCCGTCGTCGGGCCGTCTGGCTGCGGCAAATCCACGCTGATGCGCCTGGTGACCGGGCTGTGGCCCGCCACCGAAGGCAATGTGATCGTCGATGGGTCAGAGGTTGACGGGCCTGTCACCATTGCGGGCATGGCTTTCCAGTCGCCCACGCTGCTGCCCTGGCGGCGGATTTTGGCGAACGTGATGTTGCCCTTGGAAGTCACGCCCGAACACCGCGGCCGCCTGCGCCGCGAACGCCCGCAATACGAAGCCCGCGCGCGGGAATTGCTGAAGCTGGTGGGCCTGGAGGGCTTCGATGGCAAATACCCGTACCAGCTTTCGGGCGGCATGCAGCAGCGCACCAGCCTGTGCCGCGCGTTGATCCACGAACCCAAGCTGTTGATGCTGGACGAGCCCTTCTCAGCACTGGACGTCTTCACGCGCGAGGAACTGTGGGCGGTGATGCAGGATGTCTGGATGGTGCGCAAACCCACCGTCATCCTGGTCACGCATGACCTGCGGGAAGCGGTATATCTGGCCGACCGCGTGCTGGTGATGTCCGCGCGCCCAGGCCGCATCATCGCCGAACGCAAGGTGGACCTGCCGCGCCCGCGCACGCTGGAAACCACCTATACCCCCGAATTCCAGGCATTGACCGCCGATTTGCGCCGCTACATCGCGGCCGCGCGCAGCGGCGAAGAGGTGACCATCTGATGGCCGACATGTCCCCCCGCGCGCTGGCGCGTTACCAGTCCATGGCCGCCGCCGCGCGTCGCCAGCGCCGCCTGGAGGCCTGGCTGCCCTGGATCGTCATCGGCGGCATGTTCGCCTTGTGGGAAATCATCGTGGTGGCCTTCGGCATCGCCGAATTCATCCTGCCCGCGCCGCATGACATCGTGAACAGCATGATCCGCTGGTGGCGGCCCTTGATGCAGGACAGCCTGGTGACGCTGTATTGCACCCTGGCGGGCTTCGGCATGGCGATCGTGGGTGGCGTGCTGCTGGGGGTCGCGATCGGGTCGTCGCAGATGGTCTACAAAGGCCTCTACCCGCTGCTGATCGCGTTCAATTCCATCCCGAAAGTGGCGGTGGTGCCGATCCTGATCATCTGGTTCGGCATCGGCGTCTGGCCGCCGATCCTGACGGCCTTCCTGATCAGCTTCTTCCCCATCGTGGTGAATGTCGCGACCGGTATCGCGACGGTGGAGCCCGAACTGAAGGATGTGCTGCGCGCCCTGGGTGCGAAGCCGCGCGACATCATCATCAAGGTCGGCCTGCCGCGCGCGATGCCGTATTTCTTCGCGTCGTTGAAGATCGCGGTGACCGTTGCCTTCGTTGGCGCGATCATCGCCGAAAGTGTCGCGCCAAACGCCGGCATCGGCCGCCTGATCATGGTCGCGTCGTCGCGCTTCGATGTGCCGCTGGTCTTCGCGGGCCTCATCATCACCGGCTTCATGGGCATCGTGCTCTACTGGATCGCCGAATACATCGAGCGTCGCACCACTGGCTGGGCCACGCGCGGGCAGAACCAGAACCTGGCCGCGGGCGGGTGATGGACGATATCCACGGGCTGCGGCTGTCTCTCGCCGTGGCCCGTCGCGCGCTGGAAGCGGGCAAGCATCCCTTCGGCTGCGTGCTGGTCGGGGCTGACGGCACCGTGCTGATGGAACAGGGCAATGCCTTCGACACAGAAGGCCGCACCGGGCATGCGGAGGCCGTGCTGGCGCGCCGCGCCTGCGCCGCTTACCCAGCGGAAACCTTGGCGCAGAGCACGGTCTATATCTCCGCCGAACCCTGCGCGATGTGTTCGGGCGCGCTGTATTGGGCCGGCGTCGGCCGCGTCGTCTACGCGATGAGCGAGGCGCGGCTGAAGCGCATCATCGGCCCGCACCCGGACAATCTGACGCTGGACCTGCCGTGCCGCACCGTCTTCGCCGCCGGGCAGCGCGCCACGGAAGTGATCGGCCCGCTGCTGGAAGACGACCCCGAGGCCGTCGGCATCCATGACGGGGTGTGGGCGCGGTAGCGCGCATAAATCCCCGGATTTACCTGCACAAATTGACCGCCAAACTCGGACGATCAAAGGCGCGCTCCATTTCCTGCTGCGTGGACACCATGTGAAACCGCAGCGCGCCGCGGATGGCCGGCGTTTCACCGGTGCGCTGTTCGGCATGCACGGGCAGTGTCGCAAACAGCGGGCCATCGGCCATCAGCGGCAGATGGTTGGCGGGGTAGGGTGCCTGGTCCTGGTATTCGGCCAGGCGCCGGCGCAGCGCATCGGGTGCGGTGGCGGCGGCTTGCCGGGAATCCTGCGGGGGGCTTTCGCTGTGCAGCGCTGTGTCATGCAGCTGCGCCAGGGCTTCGGCCAGCGCGGCTTCGCGGCCCTGGGCATGCGGGCGCAACCAGGCCTCGGCCAGCGCCGTCACATCGCCAAGGGCGGCGATATAGGTCTGCCAGCGGCAATGCTCCAAGGCGGTCTGGAAGTCGGCATCGGAGAACAGCGCCTTTTCCTGCCGGCCGGACTTCACCTTGCAATAATCAATGACCGTTTTCTGCGCCACATAGGCACCGCGGCGGGCGATGAAGTCGCCCAGCGCCTCGGGCGTCGATTCGGGCTGGCGGCGCAGGCCGCGGATGAACTGCATGAAAGACAAGACGGCTTCCTCCGGCGCTGATGTCTGCCGCGCCAAGCTTTTGCGGTGAAATCTCGGTAATCTTTAATCTCTGCCCGGTTTCGGAACTTTCCGCCCGCAACCTCAACATGTTAACGCCAGACGTCTGCAACGAAAATGGCGCCGGTTCACCACCCGGAAAGACCGCGCCGACAGGGAAAAGGGAGACGTGCCGATGCCGCTGGCAGAGCCAGGCAGCGAGGCCCAGAACGATGTCGCACCGGATGTGACACCTGAGGTCGCTCGCGCTTATTGGAAAAAGACATCCAACCTGATGTTCATCGTGCTGGGCATGTGGTTTTTCGCGGGTTTCGCGGTCCACCTGTTTGCCCCCACGCTGAACACCATCAAATTTCTGGGCTTTCCGCTGGGCTTCTACATGGCAGCCCAAGGCAGCCTGATCATCTTCGTCGTCGGCCTGTTCTGGTTCGCCAAGCGCCAGAACGAAATCGACGAAGAATTCGGCGTGCAGGAGGACTGAACCCATGTCAGGCACAAGCGACAAGGGTGATCCCTTCGTCTCCAATCTGGGCCGCATCTACACCGCCTATACGGGCGGTTTCGCGGTCTTCGTGGTCATTCTGGCCATCCTGGAACAGCTCGGCGTTCCGGACCGGATCATCGGCTATCTGTTCGTGTTCCTCACGATCGGCGTCTACGCCTATATCGGCATCATCAGCCGCACGGCGCAGGCGGCGGAATACTACGTCGCCGGTCGGCGCGTGCCCGCCATCTACAACGGCATGGCGACGGGTTCGGACTGGATGTCCGCGGCCAGCTTCATCGGCATGGCCGGCAGCCTTTACGCCTTGGGCTATGGCGGTCTCGCCTTCATCCTGGGCTGGACCGGCGGCTATATGCTGGTGGCGATCCTGCTTGCACCTTACCTGCGCAAATTCGGCCAATACACCGTGCCGGACTTCCTGGGTGCGCGCTTCGGCGGCAACGTGGCACGCGCGCTGGGTGTGACGGTGCTGATCACCGCGTCATTCGTTTACGTCGTCGCACAGATCGTGGGCGTGGGCATCATCACCCAGCGCTTCCTGGATGTGTCCTTCGGCCTTGCGGTGTTCGTGGGCCTGACGGGCATTCTGGTGTGCTCGATGCTGGGCGGCATGCGCGCCGTGACCTGGACCCAGGTGGCGCAGTACATCATCCTGATCATCGCCTATCTGATCCCGGCCATCCTGATGTCCATCAAGGTGACGGGCGTGCCGGTGCCGCAGCTGATGTATGGCTACGCGCTGGAACGCATCACCGAACTCGAAGCCGGCTTCCGCGCGGCGGGCATGGTGGTGCTGCCGCATAGCAGCCCATTCGTAAACGCGGCGGGCCAGTTCAACATGAATGCCGCGGTGAATTTCTTCGCCCTGGTGTTCTGCCTGATGGTGGGCACGGCCGCGCTGCCGCACATCCTGATGCGCTACTTCACGACGCCGTCGGTGCGTGAAGCGCGGGCATCGGTGGCATGGTCGCTTTTCTTCATCTTCCTGCTGTA
>JAAFHD010000189.1 GCA_013298245.1 Alphaproteobacteria bacterium | reverse complement strand
GTCCATGACGCGCTGATCGAAATCGACTGCATCGCCCGTCGGCCGTAGCAGCCTACCCCCTCACCTCCGTCCAACTCTCCGCAAACGCCAGCGCCGAGGTCGAAAACGCCCGCCCCTCCCGCTCCCGCGCCCAGGACCGCCCCGCCGCCTGCACCCCATTCAGCGTCAGCCGCGTCCCCAGCGCCGGCACCAGCTGCGTGCACAGCCCGTATTGCCGCCCCGGCACCTGGTGCGGCTGGGTGTGCAGCAACAGCGGGTCGCCTATGTCGTACCAGGTCAGCGAAATCTCTTCGTCATAGGCCGAAAGCCGCTCGGTCCAGGTGGTGCGCGGGTCGCCCTCGGGCGTGTCGAACTGCGCCTCGGTCACCGGCAGCGACACATCGGCGAGCTCCGCGTTCAACATGCCCTGCACGGTGGTCTGCAACCACCGGGCGAGGGCGATATTGTCGGCCCAGATGCGCCAGGCGCCGCCCGTCAGCTCGCTCTTCATATACAGCACATGCCCGGGGCCGACGGGCGACCAGAAGACGCGCCAGAAACTCGCCTCGGTCGAATTCGGATCGCCATCCTGGGCACTCAGGCGGATGAACGGGTTTTCCCCAATCACGATGGTCTTGTTGGCGTCGGCGATGGACATGGGTTGCTCCTGCGATGGCTGGGGCAAGATGGGCAGCTCAGCGCCGCAGCACCAGCCCCCGCATTGACGCCCGCCCGCACTGGTCCAAGCTACGCGCAAAGACACCGGGGGAAGCATGGGTCCGCTCACAGGGCTGCGCGTGATCGAAATGGCCGGCATCGGGCCTGGCCCCTTCTGCGCCATGCTGCTGGCCGATATGGGCGCCGAGGTCATTCGTGTTGAACGCCGCGAAGGGCCGCCCGGATCGCGCCGCGATGTGACTGGGCGCGGCCGGCGCTCCATCGCACTCGACCTGAAATCGCCCGCTGCCCAAGCCGCCGTGCTGCGCCTGGTCGCGGGTGCGGATGCCCTGCTGGAAGGGTTCCGGCCGGGCGTGATGGAGCGCCTGGGCCTTGGCCCCGATACCTGCCTGAAGGCCAACCCGCGCCTCGTTTATGGCCGCATGACCGGCTGGGGGCAGACCGGCCCCTACGCGCCGACCGCGGGGCACGACATCAACTACATCGCCATTTCCGGCGCGCTGGATGCCATCGGCACCACAGAAACGCCGGTGCCGCCCCTGAACCTGGTGGGCGATTACGGCGGCGGCGGGATGCTGCTGGCCATGGGCGTGCTGGCCGCGATGCTGCACGCGCAGCGCGCCGGCCAAGGCCAGGTGGTGGATGCGGCGATGAGCGATGGCGCGGCCCTGCTGATGGCGCCGATCTATGGCATGCGCGCGGCCGGCCGCTGGGGCGCGCCACGCGGCGGCAATGTCCTGGATGGCGGCGCGCCCTTCTATGGCGTGTATGCATGCGCCGACGCGCGGCACCTGGCCGTGGGCCCGATCGAGCCGCAATTCTTCGCCGAATTCATCCGCCGCCTGGGCCTGCCGGCCGAGGATTTTGCCGCGCGCGACGACCGCGCGCATTGGCCGGCGCTGAAGGCGCGCATCGCCGCCGCCATCCGCACCCGCGAGCGCGACGCCTGGGCCGCGATCTTCGATGGATCGGACGCTTGCGTGGCGCCCGTGCTGTCCATGGCCGAAGCACCAGCACACCCGCACAACGCCGCGCGGGGGACGTTTTTCGACCGCGACGGCGTGGTGCAGCCCGCCCCCGCGCCGCGTTTTTCGGCAACCCCCTCCGCCCCC
This sequence comes from Alphaproteobacteria bacterium, assembly GCA_013298245.1. GTDB lineage: Bacteria > Pseudomonadota > Alphaproteobacteria > Acetobacterales > Acetobacteraceae > Rhodovarius. The sequence goes on along the minus strand of JAAFHD010000189.1, from coordinate 5,222 downwards.
GGCGCGCCTGCGCGGCTGCGCGGAGAGGATGGGCGCGCCATTCTGCGCGAAGCCGGCTTCACCGCCGAAGAAACAACCGAATTGCTGGCGTCTGATCGTTCGGGTGCTGCAGCGCCCGCGCGTGAATCAGCCGCCCAGAAGCCGGGAGAATAACGATGGACACCGCCCTGCCCCGCGCCCGCGCGCGCCACGTCTACACCCCCGAACACGAGATGTTCCGCGACCAGCTGCGCCGCTTCGTGGACCGCGAAATCGCGCCACACCACCGCCAGTGGGAACGCGATTCCATCGTGCCGCGCGCGCTTTGGACAAAGGCCGGCGAACAAGGTTTTCTGTGCCCCATGCTGCCCGAGGAATTCGGCGGCGCCGGCGGCGATTTCGGCCACAGCGCGATCGTGGTGGAGGAACTCGCACGGGTGAATGCATCCGGCGTCGCGTTCCAGCTGCACAGCGATATCGTGGTGCCGTATTTCCACGCCTACGCCACCGAGGCGCGCCGCCGCGAATGGCTGCCGAAGATGGCGTCGGGCGAAATGATCGGCGCGATTGCGATGACCGAGCCGGGGATGGGATCCGACCTGAAGGCGGTGCGGACCAGTGCGCGGCGGGATGGCGATCATTGGGTGATCAATGGCTCGAAAACCTTCATCTCCAACGGGCAGAATTGCGGCATCGTGATCGTGGTGTGCAAGACCGACCCCGAGGCCGGGCGGCGCGGCATTTCGCTGATTGCGGTGGAGGACGGCACGCCTGGTTTCACGCGTGGGCGGAACCTCGAGAAGATCGGGATGCACGCGCAGGATACGTCCGAGCTGTTCTTCCAGGATGTGCGCGTGCCGGCGGAAAACCTGCTGGGGGCGGAGAACCGCGGCTTTCATCAGCTGATGCACCAGCTGCCGCAGGAGCGGCTGATCATCGCCATCCGCTCGGCCACCAGCATGGAGTGCATGCTGGACAAGACGGTGGCTTACGCGAAGGAACGCCGCATCTTCGAACAGACGGTGTTCGACTTCCAGACGCATCGCTTCACGCTGGCCGCGGCAAAGGCCGAGATTCAGATGTTCCGCGTCTACGTGGATGACTGCATCGCGCGGCACATGCGCGGTGAACTGAGCGCGGAAGAAGCGGCCGCCACCAAGCTGCTCGGCACCGAGATGCAGAACAAGTGGCTGGATGCCTTCCTGCAGATCCATGGCGGCTATGGCTACATGGCGGAATACGAGATCGGGCGGGCCTGGGCGGATGCGCGGGTGGGGCGGATTTATGGTGGCAGCTCGGAGGTGATGAAGGAGATCATCGCCAGGACTCTTTAGGCGCCCTCAGGCGCCGGACACGCGAATTGCCGCGGCGCCCCACACGCCTTTCCTGTTGCCGAACCAGCGCCACCCTTGCCACACTCCGCGACACAAAAACCACAAGGAAGCAACGCCCATGATCCAACGTCGTCACCTGGCCCTGGCCGGCGCCGGCCTGCTCGCCGCCCCGGCCGTGCTGGACCGCGCCGCGACCGCGCAAGGCACGCGCCTGCGCTGGGCGCATGTCTATGAGGTGAACGAGCCCTACCACACCGAAGCCGTCTGGGCGGGGCGTGAAATCGCAACCCGCACCCAGGGCCGCTGGAATATCGAGGTCTTCGCCGCATCGCAGCTGGGCAATGAACCCGCGATCAACCAGGGCCTGACGCTCGGCACCATCGACATGATCTATACCGGCGTGGCCTTTGCCGGTGCCAGCTACCGCCCGCTGGCGATCAGCCACGCGCCCTATGCGCTGCGCGACTATGCGCATTTCCAGGCCTATCGCCGGTCCGACCTGCATCGCGAACTGGTCGATGCCTATAACCGCCAGACCGGGCACAACGCGATGGCGCTGACCTATTACGGCGACCGCATGGTGACGGCCAACCGCAGCGTCATGGTGCCCGCCGATTTGCGCGGGCTGAAGCTGCGCATTCCGCAGGCGCCATCCTTCCAGATGTTCGCCCGCGCGGTGGGTGCGAACGCTGTGCCGATTGCCTTCGCCGAGGTCTATCTGGCACTGCAGAACGGCACCGCGGATGCGCAGGAAAACCCACTGCCCACCATCCAGGCCAAGCGCTTCCATGAGGTGCAGAGCCACCTCAGCCTGACCGCGCATATCACCGACAGCCTGCTGACCATCGTGGGTGCCGGCACCTGGCGGCGCCTCTCACCGGCCGACCGCGTGATCTTCCAGGAAGTGATCGCCGAAGCGGCCGATCGCTGCGGGCGGTCGATCCGCACCATGGAGGGCGAGCTGGCCGCCTGGTTCCGCGGCCAGGGCAAGACCGTGCAGGAGCCGGATCGGGCTGCGTTCCGCGCGGCCTGCGTGCCGCTGCACAATGAGAATGTGGGCTGGAGCCGGGCGCAGTATGACCGGTTGCAGGCATTGAGCTGAACGCTGCGACTGGCGGTCGGCCATCTATGCGGACGCCTCGCGTGAGAAACGCGAGGTGCTCGGCATAGAGCGCAATTGGCGCCTTATCTCTCGGAGCAAGCATGGTCGCAGCTTTTGGCGTCCTGGTGACGGTGTTCCTTGGGTTGGTCGGCTGGCGCCTTCAGTTGATCGGCAAACGACGCACTGAACTCGCGGAAGAGGCACTGCTTGCATTCCAACAAGCGATCGATGCCATCGCGGTGATACGACAGCCCGGAAGCGTCACCAGTGAAAGCGACGCACTCCGCAAAGATCTCGATGTCAAAGGCCTTGGACCGGTTCCCGCTGAAGACTTCGAAATGCCGCTGTACCGCATGCGCCAGCAGCAATCAAAATTCGAAAGCCTGCGACGCTTGGAGCTGTTGTGCGGCTATCATTTCGGAGCGGCGGCCATCCAGGCGTTTGCGAGCCTGAATGGCACGCTGCGCGAGATCATCATCGCAGCACGCATGGGCCGCAGGACAGCCCACGTGGTCGTTCGGACTATCCTGACGATGCGACGTTCGCCGCAGACCAGACGCGCATCCTCCACTGGCAGGACATCATATGGGAAGGTGCTGCCGAAGACGATAGAATAGCCAAGCAGTTGGAAATGGCTCGACAACGGCTGGAAGATATCCTGTTGCCGCACTTGCGCGCGGACGCGGCGCTGCTTCCGATCGTGCTGAGTTGGCGCAAGTTGAGGACCCGAACTGCGTCTTTGCGGCAAAAGCAGTGAGCGCATTCGTCGCCTGTCGAACATTGTTTGATCGCTACCGGCGCGATGCGCGCCTATCTGATGGCGATCGAGGCCAACCCAGGCACAGTGCTGAAGCTGCTGCGCAAGGCCGCGTGACTCACCGATACCAAAGTGTCGGCAAAAACATCACCACCTCCGGCACATAGGTCACCAGCAGCAACACCCCGATCAGCGGCACCATGAAGGGCAGCACGCCGCGCACCGCTTCCTCGAAACTGATCCCCCCCACGCGTGCGAGGATGAACACCACAATCCCAACGGGCGGCGTCAGCAGCCCGATGCACAGGTTCAGCACCATGATCAGCCCGAAATGCACCGGGTCCACGCCGATCGCCTCCATGATCGGCAGCATGATCGGCGTCAGGATCAGGATGGCGGGCAAGGGTTCAATCGCCAGCCCGATGATCAACAGGAAGATGTTCGCGATCAACAGAATCAACCACCGCTGTTCGGTGATGGACAGCACCCAGCCGACCAGCTGTTCCGACACCCGCGTCGTGGTCAGCAGCCAGCCGAAGATTTCGCTGCCCGCCAGGATGATCAGGATGGCACCGGTGATCTCCACCGCCTCGAAGCTGACCTTCGCAATCGCGCGCAACCCCAGCGTGCGATACACCACCACGCCCAGAAACAGCGCATAGGCGGTGGCACAAATGGCACCCTCGGTCGGCGTGATGGCGCCGCCGCGCATGCCACCGATGATGATCACCGGCGTCAGCAGCGGCAGGAAACCGCGGAACAGCGTGCGCCCCATCTCATGCAGCCGGAACTTCGCATCCGCCCCATAGCCGTAGCGCCCGGCATACCAGCGCACCATCAGCATCAGGCACACAGCCACGATCAGGCCTGGGATGATCCCGGCCGCGAACAACTGCCCAATGCTGGCATTGGCCGATACGCCATAGATCACCAGCGGCAAGGACGGCGGCAGCAACGGCCCCAGCATCGACGACGCCGCGGTGATGCCGACGGCGAATTTCGGGTCATAGCCATGCGCGCGCATCGCACGCACTTCGATGGTGCCAAGCCCCGCCGCATCGCCCACCGCCGTGCCGCTCATGCCTGCGAAGATCACGCTGCCGACCACATTCACCTGGCCAAGCCCGCCCTTCATCCAGCCCACGGACGCCACCGCGAAATCATAGATGCGTTCGGTGATGCCGCCGGTGTTCATCAGCATGCCCGCCAGGATGAAGAACGGCACGCACAGCAAAGGGAAACTATCCACGCCGCCCACCATCCGGTGCACGATCGCCAGCATCGGGATGGAGCCATCGATCAGCGCGAAAATCACCGAAGCCCCGGCCAGGGAAATCGCCACCGGCACGCCGATCGCCAGCAACCCCAGGAAGCCCAGCAGCAAAATCGCGGCCGTCATGCCACGATGTCCTGCACCGGTGCCGCGCCATGTCGCCAGCGGCGCCAGATCCACTGCGCCTCGCGCAGCGCCATCAGCACGAAGCACACCGCCACCGGCCAATACACCCAGGACAGGCTGTGCGGCAGGCTGTCCATCGGCATCACCCCCAGCCGGTCCGCGAGATCCACCGCGATCCAGGCGCCGAACACCCAGAAGGACAGCCGGATCGCATCCTGCACCGCATGCAGCACCCTCAGCGCACGCGGTGGCAACACTGCCTCCAGCGCTTCGACGCGAATATGCGCGCCGCGCTTCACCGCGCAGGCCGCACCGACGAAGGTCAGCACCATCAGCAGATAGCGCGCGACTTCCTCGGTCCAGGCCACGCTGTCATTCAGCGCATAGCGGGTGAAGAATTGCAGGAACACGAGGCCGGCAGTGACCCACAGCAGCACCAGGCCCGCCCATTCCTCGATGCCATAACGGGCCCAGGAAAAATCGCTGAGGTCATCGGCATAGCCGGCCTCCTTCGCCTGCGCGACATTATCGAACGGCTTTTCGGTCAAGACGCCTTCCCCCGCGTGGTGTTCAATTCAGGTCCGGCGCGGCAAGACTAGGCACCGCGCGCGCGCCGCGGCAAGCGCGCTATTCGCCCGGTATCGCCTGCAT
>JAAFHD010000188.1 GCA_013298245.1 Alphaproteobacteria bacterium | reverse complement strand
CGGCGCCAGCAACCCGACGAACCCCGACAGTCCGAACGGCGCCGGATAACCAAGGTCCACGAAGGTTGGCAATTGCGGCAATGACGGGACGCGCCGGCGGCCCACCACCGCCAACGCGCGCAACCGGCCGGAGCGGATATAATCACCCGCCACCGTCATCGAATGGATGCCACACGCGATGCGCCCGCCCAGGATGTCGGTCAGCATCGGCGCCTCACCGCGATAGGCGATGTGGTTCATGTCCAGGCGTTCGTGGTCGGACAGCAGCTGTGCCATCGCGTGGCCCGTGGAACCCGCGGAATAGCTGCCGAAATCCAGCCGCCGCCCGCGCGCCCAGGCGACGAATTCCGCCAACGTATTCGCCGGGATGTCGGGGCGAATGCAGAAGGGCAGGGGGGACAGCCCCATCCGCCCGATCGGCGCGAAATCCTCCACCCGATACGGCCAGCGGCGGAACACCACCGGCGACTGCACATGGGTCGTGATGGTGAACAGCAGCGTGTGCCCGTCAGGCTCCACGCGCGCGGCGAATTCGGTGCCGATCATGCCCGCGGCACCCGAGCGGTTTTCGATCACGATGGGCTGGCCCAGCATGGCGGACATGGGTTCCGCGATCAGCCTGGCCCAGACATCGGTCGCACCCCCCGGCGGCAGCGGCACGACAAAGCGGATGGCGCGCGATGGCCAGCTTTGCGCAAAGGCAGGCGCTGCCAGCGGCGTGGCGAGAAGGGCGCGGCGATGCATGATGCTTCCTCCGGTTCTGGAGAATCCTGGCATGGGGGCGCGGCGGCGCCTATCCGGCTTTCGCGGCCAGCCCGCCCGCCACCTGTTCCATCAAGCGCGTGAAGTGCGCGCGTTCCGCTGGCGGCAGCGTGCCCAGCAGCGCGCGCATATTCACCAGATCCTGCGTCAGGATGCGCTGCGACAGGGCCTGGCCGCGCTTGGTCAGCAGCAGCACGCGCGCGCGCTGGTCATCCGGTGCCATGCGTCGCGACACCAGGCCACGCCGCACCAGGCGGTCGATCACGCTGGTCGCCGTGGTGGGGGACACCGCCAGGAATTCCGCCAGTGCCCCGATACGCAGGCCAGGGTTGCGCGCCAGGTGGTCCAACGTCTGGAAATCATGCGGGCTGTAGCGCGTGGCACCGCCGGCGACGGGAAAGACGCGCTCATTGACCAGGAAGATGCGCAGCAGGGTGCTGATCGCATCGCGCAGCCGGTGTTCGGGTGTCAGTGTCGGTCGCGTCGCCATTCGATGAGCGCAACATAAAACAGCCCGCCCATGATGGCGATGTTCTTGAAGAACAGCGACAATTCCAGCCGCGCCATGACCCCGTCCAGCAACCAGAAGCGATGGAACAGCAGGTTGGTGGCCAGCGTGAAGACGGCCAGCAGAATGGCTGCGATGGCACCCGGTCGCCGGCCGAAGACAAGGGCCGCGGCGGCTGCGAGTTCGAAACCCGCGGTCGCCAGCAGCAGCGGCCATGCCGGCTGCATCCCGGCATCGACCAGCAGCCCCAGCGTCATCTGCGGGTTCAGCAGCTTGTTCAGCCCGGCCAGGGCGAACAGCGCGGCCAGCACCGCGCGGCCTGCGCCCAGGGCGATGTTGCGATCCGTCTGCGGCATCAGCTTCGGTGTTCCCTTCGCACCATTTGATACGATCATCGTAGTAAATGGTGCAGACCGACTGTTCAAGCGCGTCGCACGCGCCATCGTCGCGTTGCTCATGATCGGGGTGGGCGCGGTCCGGCACCGCGCGAATGGGGCAAGGCCTATCAGCCCGCCATCTTCACCCGGTTCCGCCCTTCGGCCTTCGCCTGGTACAACGCCGCATCCGCCGCCCCGATGATCGCGTCAGGCTGCGCGCCGGTCGCACCAATCGCACCGCCAATGCTGCATGTGCAGGTCAGTTCCACCTCGCCCAGCACCATCGGCGCGCTGCCCACCGCTTCGCGCAGGCGCTCTGCCACCAGCACCGTGTATTCCGCCGGCGCGCCCGCCAGCACGATCAGGAATTCCTCGCCGCCCCAGCGCGCCACCACATCCGATGCGCGCAGATTGGCGCGCAGCCGCGTGGCCACCTCGCGCAGCGCCGCATCGCCAACGTTGTGGCCATAGGTGTCGTTGATCGGCTTGAAGCGATCGAGGTCCACGATCAGCACCGATGCCTCGCCACTGCGCAGCACGCCCTCCAGATGGCGCCGTACATAACGACGATTGCGCAACCCGGTCAGCGGGTCGGTCACCGCCATTTCCAATGACCGGTCCAGCTCCGCGCGCAGCCTGTCCTGGAAGCGCTTGCGGCGGATCTGGTTGCGCGCGCGTGCCCGCAATTCATTCGGGTCCACCGGCAGCATCACATGGTCATTGGCGCCGATATCGAAGCCGCGCAGCACCATGGCCTTCTGCGCCGGCCGCGCCGCCAGCACCACCGGCACATCGCGCGTGGAAGCCTGCGCGCGCAGGCGTGACGCCAGGCGCAACACCTCCGTGCCGTCATCGGGCAGGCAGAACACCGCCAGGTCGAAGGCGTTGGCGGAAAGCCGCGCCCAGGCTTCCTCCACCGCCGTGCAGCGCAGGATATCGAGGCCGTCCAGCGCCAGGCTGTCCACGATCGCATCCGCCTCCGCACCCAGCACCAGCGCACGCGCGCCGGCCACCGTTTCGTCCGGATCGGCGGGCGCCTCGAAGCCCAGTTCGCGCGCGGTTTCCGCCCGCATGCGCCAGGCATCCTGCACCTGCTTCACGCGCATCAGCGCACGCAGCCTGGCGAACAGCGTCGCGTCATCGACGGGCTTGGACAGGAAGTCATCCGCGCCCGCTTCCAGGCCGCGCACGCGTTCCTCTGCGTCGGTCAGCGCGGTCACCATGACCACGGGAATATGCGTGGTCGCGTGGTCCGCCTTGATGCGCCGGCAGGTCTCATAACCGTCCATGCCGGGCATCATGACATCTAGAAGAATTATGTCCGGAAGCCAGCCGGAAGCCTGCTTCAGCGCTTCCTCACCGCTCTGGGCCAGGGCTACTTCATAGTACTCACTTTGCAGCTTCGCCTCGAGCAGGCGGAGATTCGCGGTGACGTCGTCTACCACCAGGATGCGCGCGGTCATGGGCGCATCCCCGCACGGAGAGCCGCATGTCCGCAACCACCCTGCCGCGAGAACGCAACGCCAAGTTGTTCTTCAAGCGTTGGCTGGCCAACCCATTGCAGATGGGCAGCATCATCCCCTCCTCGGCCGCGTTCAGCCGGCTGATCGCGGAACGCGCGCAGTGGGAAGGCGATGAAATGGTCGTCGAACTGGGTGCGGGCACCGGCGTCGTCTCCCGCGCGCTGCTGGCCGCGGGCGTGCCGCCGGAGCGCCTGCTGGTGGTGGAAATCGTGCCCGAAATGGCGGACCATCTGCGCGCCAGCCTGCCCGGCGTGAAGGTGGTGTGCGGCGATGCCTTCGAACTGCCCGAAGTGCTGCGGGCTGCCGGCAACCCGCGCGTCGGCGATGTGATCTGCGGCGTGCCGCTGGTGATGCTGCCGAAGGACGCGCAGACCAAGATCGTGGCCGCCATGCTGGCCGCCAGCCCGAAGCGCGGCTTCCTGCATTTGTCCTATTGCATCACATCCCCGCTGCCCAAGGCGCTGCATGGGCTGAAGGGCGGCCGCCTGGCCTATACCTTCCTGAATTTCCCGCCCGGCGGCGTGTGGCGCTACGCGCCTGCCGATTGAGCGACTGCCCAAGACCACCTTGCCTGCCCCCTGATGACCGCACCTGTTTAGCAGGAAACGAGTCGTGGCTGGGAAGGGGGCGGTTCTGGCGATGGCGTGTCATGCGGCGCGCGAGAGCGCGCGCAGCCGGCGGCGTTGGTCGGCCTGCTGCTTTGCGGCCAATTCATCGACATCGCAGCCGCCCATCCGCGCTGCGACGACCGCGCGCCAGATCGCGTCGTCGATGCATGTGCGTTGCGCGAGTAGGCTGTCGCTTGCCGCATCCCTCGCGCCGTCGATGACGGTGGCGAGACTGGTTGGTGGCGGCAGTGCTTCGTTCAGCCTTCCGAACACGACCGGGCGCCCCAGCCAGGTGCCAAGCCGATCCGGCAAGCCTGGGTTTTCGATCACGTCCACCAGGTCAATCCCGGCCAGGGCCTGCAACGCCGCGGCCAGCAGGGCCGGCGCGTCATCCGGGTGCAAGAAGTCATCGTCCGGGATGCGGGCTTGCGGCTGCAACAGGTAGCGAGTGACGACATTGTCGGTCAGCGCGGCGGCGCGCGGCTCGCGCAGATAGTCGGCCAGGGGCTGCCGGGCCAGGGCGATGCGCGCCTCCCAGTCGGGTCCCCATGGCGGGAAGGCCTCGGCCGGAACGCGCGCATTGAACGCGCACAGCGACAGCAGCCGAGAGACGGGTTCGCGCAGCAGCGTGACAACCTGACCGCCCGGGCAGGCACGGCGGATGCTCGACAGCGAGATATGGCCCGCGATCAGAGTCCCGGCCGGCGCGGTGCCGTCGAGCAGGATCAGCGCTTGGGCTTCGGTGCTCATCTCGTCCAGGCGGGGCTGGCCACCGAAATGGAAACGATCAAACTGCCAGGGCGCCCTGGTTGCTCCTGTGGCGTCAACCAGCGCGGCCATCATGGAGGTGCCGGCGGCCTTGGGGACGTGCATGAAGCTGAGCGGCCGTGATGCCTCGCGGGCATTGGATGGCTGGAAATCGTCGGATTTCAATGATGTATGCATAGCCCACCAAGTTCACGAAAAGCTGTACTATGGCGTTCGATCGTGAACAATGCGGTGATGTCGATGAGCGCATACCGCTTCAATGCAACTGCGCGCGGCACCAGGCTGGTGGCAGGAGGGTTCCCGCTGGCGGCCTTGACGCCACCTCTCCACGCGGCCATACGCCCCTCTTCCCGCGCCGGTGCCCTGGACAGCCCGGCCGAGGAAACGCGTCCCCGCCGCATGGTGCGGCCCTGGGTTTTCCCAGGCGCAAGGAGGAACGCCCGACCCCGCAGGAGGGCCCGATGTCCAAGATGAAGACCACCTCAAGCGCCAAAAAGCGCTTCAAGATCACCGCCACGGGCAAGGTTTTGGCCGGCCCCGGCAAGAAGCGGCACAACCTCTCCGCGCGCAGCCAGAAGGCCAAGCGCCAGAACCGCGGCAGCCAGACCCTGACGGATATGGATGCAAAGACGGTCAAGCAATGGCTGCCCTATGGGCTGAGCCGGTAAGCGGAGGAGATTGAACCATGGCACGTGTCAAGCGCGGCGTTGCCGCACACGCCAAGCACAAGAAGGTCCTGAAGCTCGCCAAGGGCTATGTGGGCCGCGCAGGTTCCACCTTCCGCCCCGCGCTGGAGCGCGTGGAGAAGGGCCTGCAATACGCATACCGCGACCGGCGCAACAAGAAGCGCGAATTCCGCGGCCTGTGGATCCAGCGCATCAACGCCGCCGTGCGTGAGCACGGCATGACCTATTCCACCTTCATCGCAGCCGTGAAGGCCGCGGGCGTGGAGATGGACCGCAAGGTGATGGCGGCGCTGGCGATGGAAGAGCCCGGCGCGTTTGCGGCGCTGGTGGAGAAGGCGAAGGCGGCGCGGGCCTGACGCCGGTGGCGCCGGGGTGAAGGCCCCGGCGCGGGAAGGCAAGCCGTGAACGCCCACCTCTTCGATGCGCTTGGCGAGCTGCGTTGGTGGCTCGCCGATTTTCGCAGAGATCGGAATGATCAGATCCGACGCGCCGAAGCGTTTTGGACGATGCTTGACGAGTATGGCAAGCCGCGCCAGACCGAAATCCTCGGAAGCCTCGCCTCGGAGTTAGCGCGCGGTTTCGTCAATGGCGAGTTTGATTTCAGCTTCGGCCATGAGATCGCCCAGCTGATTGGCGACGACTGGTTCCGTGCATCTCCCGAAGTGCGCGAGCAGGTGCCTCACATGCCGGCAATCTGCGACGCCTTCGATGCGAGCCCGGGCCCTCTTCAATTCGGCAAGGCGGCCATCGGGTGTCAAACGCGGGACCGGCTTCGCGGTATCCTGCGATCAATAGACAACGCCTGACGACGGCCGAATTCTCGCGTGGAGCCAGAGGCTTCTGCGGTTGACCCAGCGTCTTCGTCGGGGCACTTGCACCCCCCATGACCGATGACTTGGAATCCCTCGCCGCCACCACCGAGGCCGAGGCCGCCGCCGCCCCCGACCCGCGCGCGCTGGACGCCGTGCGCGTGGCCGCCCTGGGCAAATCCGGCACCGTCACCGCGCTGCTGAAGGGCCTGGGCGCGCTCGCCCCCGACGCCCGGCGCGAACGCGGCGCCGCGCTGAACGTCCTGAAAACCCGCATCGAAGCCGCGCTCGACGCCCGCCGCATCGTCCTGGACGAAGCCGCCCTGAACGCCCGCCTCGCCGCCGAACGCCAGGACATGTCCCTCCCCGCGCCGCCCATCACGCCCGGCGCCATCCACCCCATCAACCGCACCATCGAAGAACTCACCGCCATCTTCGGCGCCATGGGTTTTTCCGTCGTCGAAGGTCCGGACATCGAAGGCGACTGGTACAATTTCGCCGCCCTCAACATCCCCGACCACCATCCCGCGCGGCAGGACCAGGACACCTTCTACATGCCAGGCACCGGCCCGGATGGCCGCGTCCAGGTCCTGCGCACGCAAACCAGCCCGCTGCAAATCCGCACCATGATCGGCCAGGAACCACCCATCCGCATCATCGCCCCCGGCCGCACCTACCGCGCCGACCATGACGCGACGCACAGCCCCATGTTCCACCAGGTCGAAGGCCTGGTGATCGACCGCGACATCACCTTGGGCCACCTGAAGGGCTGCCTGACCGACTTCCTGCGCGCCTTCTTCGGCATCGCCGATCTGCCGGTCCGGTTCCGCTCCTCCTACTTCCCCTTCACCGAACCCTCGATGGAAGTCGACATCGGCTGGAACCGCCGCAGCGGCGAATTGGGCGCCGGCGGCGATTGGCTGGAAATCCTCGGCAGCGGCATGGTCCACCCCCGCGTGTTGGCCAATTGCG
>JAAFHD010000187.1:5411-7100 GCA_013298245.1 Alphaproteobacteria bacterium | reverse complement strand
CTGGTGCTGGACGGCATCCCGCGCCTGGGGCCGGAAAACTTCGACCGCGCGCGGCGCTTCATCACGCTGATCGACACGCTGTACGAGCACCGCTGCAAGCTGGTCGCCAGTGCCGCCGCGCCGCCGGATGCACTGTATGAACGCGGCGAAAACGCCGCGATGTTCGAACGCACGGCATCACGCCTGATGGAGATGCAGAGCCAGGAATACCTGGCCTTGCAGCATCTGACCTAGGCAGCCAGGCGCCACCCGCCCGATAGACGGCAAGCCCGCACCGGCTGCTCCGGCGCCGCACCGGCTTGCACCCGCAACACCATGCACCCATCCGCGCGCGGTCCGGGCGTGATGCGCGCCATCTCCCGCCCCAAGGCATCCTGCGCGCGGACCGCCTGGCCGGTGGTCGCGCTGAAATCCACCGCGCGGCGCAGGCGGATTTCATCCTGCCCGGTCATCGCGTGCGGCAAGGGCAGCGGCCCATCGGCCTCGGTCAGCCAGAGCGGCGGGGCATGCATGGGCGCATGCGCCTGGGGTTCGGGCGGGGTGCAGGCCGCAAGGGCCAGGGGCAGCAGCAGGGCAAGAACGAGGCGCATGCCGTGACCCTAAGGCCGGCTGGTTAACACTTTCCTGCTTGCGTTATGCGGACAAAAGTCCCATTCTGCCAACGGTCGTGGGTGGCTGCGAACAAATCACTTGCGGGGTCACGACCATTTTCGCTTAGGGAAAGAAAGGCGGCGGAACAGTGTCCGCCGCCCCGTAGTCAGACAAAAAGGGGGGCCGTCAGAAGCCTACTTCCCCTTCTTGATCGTCTCCACGACGTGTGTTGATGGCTTTGTGGTAGCCGTCTGCACCGTCGTGAACCGACCGGTCCCGGCATTTCGGCCGATCTTGGTCGTATTGGACATGTCACTCACCTCCTTCCTCGGGCTGGTTGCCCGCCTTAAAGGCCCTTGCCTTGGGTTGGTGGTTTGCCTGTCATCGCAACCAATATCTGCATCGGGCCGAGTCGGCGAGCATTTTGAGGGGACGCAACACACCCAGGTGCTGGAAGGTGTCGGCCGATGCGCAGGCCACCAAGTGCGTGCACTGTTCCGTCTATCTCAGCAGGCAAACCGAACACCACCGCCCAGCTTTCGGTCAGCTGATGCTGCAGTTCCAGTCTGTCGCAACTGCGCAAACGCGGAGAAATTCACCCACCCCACCACCGCCGCCGCGCCTGGATCGCCACCGTCTTCACACCCAGCCCCAACCGCCGATGATCCGGCGGCACCGCCACGCCCGCGCCGACATCCAGCTCCAGCACCAGCACCCCATCGGCCGGCACGGTCACGTCCAGCTTCAGCACACCTGGCCCACCCGGCAGCCGCCAATCCGTCCACCCGCCGCCCAGTTGGCGCAACCGCCCGGCATGGCCAGGCCCCGGCGCCTGCACCTGCAGCACCAGCGTCAACGCCAGCCCCGCCGGCAGAGGCAGCCGCAGCAATGCCGCCCCATCGCCGGTGATCCAGGTGCCCCAGTCCTCCTGGTGGGACCAGCCCGGGCCTTCGCGCAGCACAGCACCCATAGTCTGCGCCAAGGGCGGCAAGGCCGGCAAATCGGGCCAGTCCGGCTGGCCCATCGGCACCACATCCCCCACCGCCAACACGGCGCGCGCCGCGGGCGGCGGAGGGCCGGCCGCCCCCAACACCGCCT
>JAAFHD010000187.1:0-5401 GCA_013298245.1 Alphaproteobacteria bacterium | reverse complement strand
GTTGTCCGGGGCCACATACACCGCATGCGCGCCGCCGCTTTCCCCCAACACCGGAATATCGGCCAACAGCGGCACCTTGCCATGCGCCAGGCTTTCGCTGGCCGGCAGGCCCCAGCCCTCCGCCTGCGACCAGAACACGGTGAACAGGCAACCCGCATACAGCGCCGCCAATTCGCCATCCGTCGCCGCGCGGCGCCATTCCACCCGGCGGCGCAGCTCCGGCGCGGATGCGAGCAATTGCTCACATTGCTCCGCCAGATATCCGGCGATGCCCACCATCACCAGACGCGGCACCGCAGCTTCCCCATGCGTGCGCGCCAGGCGCAACCAGGCGCGCAACACACCCAGCTGGTTCTTGCGCGATTCCACACTGCCGACCATCAGCACGAAGGGTTCGCCCGGCACCGCGCCCGCCGGCGCCGCGCCCTCAAACCGCGCATCCAGCCGCATCACATCGGCCGGAATTTCCACCCCCGGCAGAATGCGCGGCTGCCAAACCCGAAATTCCTCGCGCGCGGCTTCGCTGATGCAGATGGCGTGGTCGGCCAGCAGGCACAGCGTCGCCGCATGCTGCGTGAAGGCGCGCAGCAACGCCGCCGAGACATGTTCCGGCACGCTGAACGGCAGCATGTCGTACACAATGCTCGCGTAACGCAGCCCCGCACGCTTCGCCGCCGCAATGCGCGCCGCATGCCCCGGCAGCAGCCAGGCCGTGCCCGCGCCCAGCAGCCAATCACCGGGTGCGAAGCGATGTTCCGGCGCACGTTCCAGCGCGCCATCCACCAGCGCGCGCCAATCCGAATCATGCGCGGTGCCTGGCCGCCCGGTCGCCGATAGCAGCGCATCAAAGCGTTCCGGCAACAGCCGCCGCCAGCACTGCCCGTCATGCGCGATGATGGGGAAGGCGCCGGTCGCCAGCAGCCGCGTCTGCACCCGCGTCACCCCCGATGGCAGGCGGGTGTCGCGGAAACCGGCAAGCAGGTCGGTCGCATCGGCCAGGATCACGCGCCAGCCATACCCCGCGCGGCGCCCGTCGCGAAGGCTTGCGGTGCGGCGCCTGCGCGGCCACATACGCGGCATGGGCATCGCCATCACGCTCAACGGCGAACAGCGCCAGGTGCAGGCCGCAACCGTGGCCGATCTGCTGCGCGAAATCGGCCTCGACACGCGCAAGGTCGCGGTCGAGCGCAATGAGGAAATCGTGCCCCGCAGCACCTATGCCGCGACCACGCTGGTCAGCGGCGATGCGCTGGAAATCGTGCATTTCATCGGGGGTGGCTGAACGGTGGACGACGCTTGGGAAGTGGCCGGGCGGCGTTTCGCCTCGCGCCTGGTGGTCGGCACCGGCCGGTATCGCAACCTGGAGGAAACGCGCGACAGCATCGCCGCATCGGGTGCGGAAATGGTCACCGTCGCCGTGCGCCGCGTGAATATCAGCGACGCTGCGGCACCCATGTTGCAGGATTTCGTCCCGCCCGACCGCTACACCTATCTGCCCAACACCGCCGGCTGCCACACCGCGAAAGACGCCGTCCGCACGCTGCGCCTGGCGCGCGAGGCCGGCGGCTGGAACCTGGTGAAGCTGGAAGTGCTGGGCCCGCCGCCCTTCCTGTATCCGGACATGGCAGCGACCATGGAAGCTGCTGCGGCGCTGATCGCCGATGGCTTCGAGGTGATGGTCTATTGCGCCGACGACCCCGTCGCCGCGAAGCGCCTGGAGGAGATGGGCTGCGTCGCCATCATGCCCTTGGGCGCGCCGATCGGGTCGGGCCTGGGCGTCGCCAACCCCACCATGATCCGCGCCATCAAGGCGCAGGCGAAGGTGCCCGTGCTGGTGGACGCCGGCATCGGCACCGCCAGCGACGCCGCCTTCGCGATGGAACTGGGCTGCGACGCGGTGCTGCTGAATTCCGCCATCGCGCACGCCCGCGACCCGGTGGGCATGGCAGTCGCCATGAAGCACGCCGTCATCGCCGGGCGCGCTGCCTTCCTGGCCGGCCGCATGCCGCGCAACTACGACAGCGCTGATGCGTCTTCGCCGATGACAGGCATGATCAGCCGGTAGGCGCCTGGTCTTCGCCTGGCGAGGCTGCGTCGCGCGTGGCGCCACCGATGCCAGCGGCGCTGCAAATCTTCACGCCAGAGAACCGCGCCGGATGGTCTATTCCGGACTGCCCTTAGGTGGTCGAAGGCAAATGGCTGTTTGGCACGTGCTTCGATCGCTTTGCGCGACCGCACCCAGATGCCTTCACGCCCTGCGCCGGATTTCAGCCTGTCTTCAAACGCGGCCGGTAGCGGGCGAATATTTCATCAGTGAATCGACATGCGGAGGGTGGATTGCGCCCCCTTCAACGACACCCGATTCCCGCGAAATGAATATATGTCGGCTACCTATGGTTGAATCAAACATTTATAGCTGTCGTAATGGTTGTTTGGCATTATACGCCCATCATTCAAATGCATGACGCATTGAATCTTTAACCGTAGATTCTTGAGCATTAATATTGCGGACAGGATTGCTCTTTGAGAGATTGCCGATCCCTCAAATGTGAGTGATCCCCATGTCCGACGTCTTCATCTCCTCCGCCCTGCCTGTTCGCGCCACGCTGGCCGGCGAACGCTTCCTGCGCAGCATCGGCTACACCGGCCCAATCTGGGTCAGTTATGAAGACAGCACCGCCGGCATCGTGATCAACATGACCGACCTCGGCATCGGCTCCGGCGGCTTCGCCGCGAGCGATCGCTTCGTCAGCCTGGACAACCTCAGTGGTTCGCTCTTCGCCGACCAGATCACCGGCAATGCGCGCGACAACCTGATCCAGGGCCTGGCCGGCAACGACACCCTGCTGGGCCAGGAGGGCGATGACACGATTGAGGGCGGCAGTGGCGACGACCTGCTGATCGGCAGCCTGGGTGCCGACGTGCTGAATGGCGGCGCCAATTTCGACAGCGCGGTCTATTGGAACGCCAGTGCCGGCGTCACGCTCGACATGGCCAATATGGCCGTCAACACCGGTGAGGCAGCGGGCGACAGCTTCATCAGCATCGAGCAGGTCATCGGCTCGAACCATGGCGACAGCATCTCAGGTGATGCGACGGCCAACACGCTCTATGGCGGCAATGGCAACGACACGCTGGTCGGTCGCGCGGGCTCTGACCTGCTGTCCGGTGATGCGGGTGATGACAGCCTGTCGGGCGGCACGGAAAACGACTCGCTGCAGGGCGGCGCGGGCGCCGACACGCTGGATGGTGGCAGCGGCGTTGACCTCGCGATCTATTGGAACGCCACGTCGGCCATCACGCTCGACATGCTGAACCCCGCATTCGGCACGGGCGAAGCGGCGGGCGATGTACTGATCAACATCGAGCAGGTTTTCGGCTCCAGCTTCAACGACGACATCCGCGGCACCACGGGCGCGGAACGCCTGGCCGGCGGCACCGGCAACGACACGCTGATGGGCCGCGAGGGCGATGACATCCTGGACGGCGGCGCCGGCAATGACAGCCTGCTGGGCGGTGACAACAACGACCAGATGATTGGCGGCGCGGGTGCCGACACGATGGATGGCGGCGCGGGCTATGACTTCGCGAACTACCAAGGCGCCACCGGCGGCCTGACGATCGACCTTGAGACCCCCGCGCTGAACACCGGCGATGCCGCCGGCGACGTGCTGATCGGGATCGAGCAGATCAACGCTTCCAACTTCGCTGACACGCTGCGCGGCGATGCCACCGCCAACCTGTTCTTCGCCGCCAACGGCAATGACATGCTCGAAGGCCGCGACGGCGCGGATACGCTGGCGGGCGACGCCGGTGATGACACCATGCTGGGCGGCCTGGGCAATGACGTGCTGATCGGCGGCACCGGCGCCGATTCGCTCGATGGCGGCGCGGGGCGTGACGTCGCGGCGTATTGGAATGCGACCGGCGCCATCCGCATCGACTTGGCCAGCCCCGGCCTGAACAGCGGCGAAGCCGCCGGCGACACGCTGGTCGGCATCGAGCAGGTCGTCGGCACCAACTTCAACGACACGGTGCAGGGCGCATCCAGCACGGACAGCCTTTCGGGCGGTGCCGGCAATGACAGCATCGAAGGCCGTGACGGCAACGACACCCTGCTGGGCGAAGCCGGCGACGACACGCTGCTGGGCGGCAACCAGGCCGACCTGATGCTGGGCGGCATTGGCGCCGACAGCATGGATGGCGGCTCGGGCGTCGACTACGTGCTGTATTGGAACAACGCGAATTCCATCAACATCGCTCTCGACAACGCCACGGCGGCGACCGGTGGCGAAGCGGCCGGCGACGTCTTTGCCAATGTCGAAGGCGTCTATGCGTCGCTCGGCGATGATGCGGTGGCGGGCAGCGCGGTCGCGAACTTCATCTATGGTTTCGCGGGCAACGACACGCTGAGCGGCCTGGGCGGCGACGACCTGCTGAACGGCGGCGACGGCAATGACATCCTGGCCGGCGGCGCCGGCAGCGCGGACATCGCGCAGTTCAACGCCAACCGCGCGAACTTCACGATCGAGCGCGGCATGCATGGCGGCGTCTCGGCGCTGATCGTCACCGGTATCGGCGGTGTCGCCGGTGCCGACACGGTCACCGGCGCGGAGCGGTTTTCGTTCTCCGATGGCTTCTTCTTCCTGGGTGCCACGGCGGCGGTGGACAATGCGCTGGCCGTCACGCCGATCATCGGCAATGACGCGGCGGGCAATGTCACCACCAATGATATGGGCCCGACGCTGACGGTCGATATCGGCGCGCCGCTCACACCCACCGTCATCTCGGTGGCGGGGCTGACGGGGCAGTCCTTCACCTCCGGCGGCGGCCTGACTGAACTGACGGTCAATGGCACCTATGGCACGCTGGTGATGCAGGCCAATGGGTCCTGGACCTATGAGATCAACACCGCTGGTGCGGCGTATATGGGGCTGGCCGCGGGCGCTTCGGCGAACGACATCTTCACCTATTCGATCACGCCTGGTGATACCGGCTTCGCCGACCTGGCCACCGTGACCGCCAGCGCGTCGCTGACCATCCAGGTGGTGGGCAGCAACCGCCCGCCCGTGCTGGATCTGGACACAGTGGCGATGGGCGACGGCCATGCGACGGCCGCGTCTTCCGGCACGGCCGGCGTGCGCATCTCGGGCAATGTGGCGGGCAATTCCGCCGCCTGGACCGGCGATGCCGCGACCGCGGGTTATGCTGCGGCGTCCAACACCTCGGTGACCGATCCTGATGTGCCGCCCAACGCGACGGCCAACTACGAATCCGTCACCATCGTGCTGACCGCCAATGCCGGCGCGCTGAATGCCGGCGATGCGCTGACGCTCGCACCCGCCATCATCACGACGCTGGATGTGCTGGGCTACACGCCCAGCATCAGCGCGAACAGCAT
>JAAFHD010000186.1:4687-7116 GCA_013298245.1 Alphaproteobacteria bacterium | reverse complement strand
TTTCTGAGACAATGCGGGAAAGAGATGAGCGAAAGGTTAACGGCGCCCGGATCAGTTTCAGCGGCGGGCTGGCAGCATTCCCGGCAGCGCGCGTTCCAGCGCCGCGAAGGTATCGCCGAGCGCGGCCGTCATGCCCCGTGCGGCGTCATCCACCGAAGGCCCCGCCACTGGCGCCTGGCCGCGCAACACCTGTTGGCCCAGCAGGCGCGGCGTGCCGCCCTCCTCGATCAACAGGGCGGAGATGGCGGCGCGGGCGGTGCCAGGTTCCGCCTCCAGCGCCAGCAATTCGCATTCCAGCACCAGCGCGGTGGTCAGCCGCGTGCCGGGCGCGGTGACGGCGCTGAACAGCCCGCTGCCGCGCAGCCATTCGCGCAAGGCGGCCTCAGCGGCTTCGGGCGGCGGGGCGGCCCATTCGGCATAGGGTTCGACGAACAGCGTGCCATCGGCGCGCACCCGCCGCAGGCCGCGGGCTTCCAGCGCGGAACCGGCGCGCATGGCGCGCAGCAGCACGGATGGCGCACCCGCGCGCGGCGGCGTGGTGCCCGCGCGGCGCGGTTCCAGCGGGAAGCGCCGCGCCTCCACATAGGGGCGGTCGGGCAGGACGGAACAGCCGGGCAGCAGCCCCAGCAACAGCAGACGGCGCTTCATCGGGCGGGCACCGGCGCGGGCGGCGGTGCGCCCAATATCGCCTGGCCGGGGGAACGGCGCAGCGCTTCGGTCACTTCGCGCAGGTTCGCGGTGACGGCGCGCAGGTCGCGCAAAATGGGCACCATGTCGGCCTGCAAATCCAGCGTCGCCGCACGCGCGCCGCGCACGCCGGCATCCAGCTGTTGAATGGTGGCGGGCAGGCGTTGGGTGGCGGCGCGCAAATCGTTCATCGCCGCACCGCCCTGTGCCAGTGCCGTGCGGATTTCCGGCGCTTCCAACAGGCGCCTGGCGGCGACCGCGGTGCCCTGCAATTCCGCAAGCAGCGCCGCGACATTGGCCCCATCCGCGGTGCCCCGCAGGCTGCGCATCAGCGCCGATGCATCATCCAGCGTGGCCGCGAAACTGCCGCCCGGTGCGGCCTGCCGGCGCAGGTCACCCACCAGCGCCGCGATGTCGGTCACCAACGCATTCACATCCAGTTCCTGCACCCGCGCCAGGATCATCTCGGCGGCCGACTGCACCTGCGCGCTGGTCGACGGCATGGACGGGATCACGGCCACGCTCGGCTCCCATGGCAGCCGTGGCGCGGGGAAGCGGCGGACATCCACGAAATCCAGTTCGATATAACCAACCCCAGTCAGCCCCTGGGTGGACAGCCTGGCACGCAGGCCCAGCTCCACGGCTTGTGGCGTCGCTGGCGCCTGCCCGATCAGCCCGCGATCCACCATGAAGCGCACCAGCACCAGCTGGAAAGCGTCGCCGAAGGGTTCGGCTTCGGCGCGCGGATAAGCGGCGGAAACCAGCGCGATCTGCGTCACGCGCCCGACCGCCACGCCGCGGAAGCGCACGGATGCGCCGACTTCCAGCCCTTGAACCGATTCGCGGATATATGTTTCGTGCAGCGTGCCGCCGCGCCGCAGCTGGTCCTGGGTGAAGAAGAACAGGAAGGCGCCGCCAAGCAGCAGGCCCACCAGCACCAGAACGCCCACGGAAAACGCGCCCTTCATCTACGCGGCCTCCCGCCGGAAAAACGCGCGCACCGTGGGGTGCGGCGGGTTGTCGCGCAAGGCGCGCGGGTTGCCCTCGGCGATGATTCCCTGGGCGGTCTTGTCCAGCATGATGCAACGGTCGCCGATCGCCAGGATGCTTTGCAACTCATGCGTGACAACGACGAAGGTGGTGCCGGTCTCGCGCGAAAGTGATGTGATCAGCACGTCCAGACCCGCCGAGGTGATGGGGTCAAGGCCAGCACCTGGTTCGTCCAGGAACAGGATTTCCGGGTCCAGCGCCATGGCGCGCGCGATGCCCGCGCGCTTCAACATGCCGCCGGAAATTTCGGATGGCAGCTTGGCCCCTGCATCGCCCAGCCCCACCAGGCCAAGCTTGGCGCGCGCCAGCGCGATGCGCGCATCGGGCGGCAGGGCGGTGTGCTGTTCCATCGGGAGCGCCACGTTTTCCAACAGCGTCAGTGACCCCAACAACGCACCCTGCTGCCACATCACGCCAATGCGCGACAGCGCGCGACGGCGGGGCGCGCCATGCAGGGCGCCGATCTCCTCGCCCAACACGCGGGCATGGCCGGCGGTGGGGCGGAGCAGCCCGATCAGCAGTTTCAGCAGTGTGGATTTGCCGCAGCCCGACCCACCCAGGATGATGAAGATCTCGCCCCGCCGCACGGTGAAGCTGACATCCTGGAACACCGTGCGCGTGCCGAAACGCATCGCCAGTTGTTCCACCTGCACGACCTCCATCACCAGCCCATCCTGAAGAACAGCACGGCC
>JAAFHD010000186.1:0-4677 GCA_013298245.1 Alphaproteobacteria bacterium | reverse complement strand
CCAGCAGCCCGTCCATCACCACCACCGCGACGATGGAACCAACCACCGCGCTGGTCGCCGCATCGCCCACCGCGCGCGGGCCGCCGCCGGCGCGCAGGCCCGCGCGGCAGCCGATCAGCCCGATCGCCAGGCCGAACAGCAATGCCTTGGACAAGCCGCCGATCAGGTCGCCGGGGTCCACCCATTCGCGCAATTGCGACAGCACCAGCGCGGGCGGAAAACCAAGTGCCGCCATCACCGCGCCCATGCCCAGAAGCCCGGTGATGTTCACCACCATCGCCAGCACCGGCATCACCACTATCGCCGCCAAAATGCGCGGCAGAACCAGCCATTGCACCGGGTCCACGCCGATGGTGGACAGCGCGTCCACCTCCTCGTTCACGCGCATGGTGCCGAGTTCGGCGGCGAAGGCGCTGCCCGAACGCCCGGCCAGGATGATCGCGGCCATCAGCGGGCCCAATTCGCGCAACAAGGAAATGCCGACCAGTTGCGGGATGAAGACCTCGGCGCCGAATTTCCGCATCGGGATGGAGGATTGGAACGCCAGGATCACGCCCAACAGCGTGCCCAACAAAACGCACAGGCCGAAGCCACGCGTGCCGGCTTCGTCCAGATGCCGCAGCACTTCGGCGCGGCGCAGACGCCAGGGGCGCCAGAAGATGCCGGCGGTGCCCTGCGTCACTTCGCCCAGAAAGGCGATGCGGCGCGCGGAGCCCTGCACCGCGCCGATCACCGAGAGGCCCAGCCTGGTGATGGGGCCAGGTTGTGTGGGCGGTGGTTGCGGCGGCGCTGCGTCCAGCCCGCGTTGCGTGCGGTCCAGCACGGCACGGGCGGCGGCGTTGTCGGGTGGCGTGAGCGCCGCGCCGTGGCGTCGCGCAGCTTCCAGCAGCAGCACGGCGCCTGCACTGTCGAGTGCGGAGACCGCGCGCGCATCAATGGCGCGCGGGCGGGCGCGCATCGCATCGCGCCACAGCGCGGCGGCGGCGTCCGTCAGCAGGCGGCCGGAAAAAACCGCCGTCCCGTCAGTGGTGGTGAGCGTCGCGCTCTGCGCTGTCATGCGCGCGATGATAGCGCATTTATCAGCACCGCGGCTGCCACGGATACATTCAGACTCTCAACCGGCCCGGCGGCGGGTAGCGTGACACCGCCAAGGCACGCCGCGATCGCCAGCGGCGAGGGGCCGCTTTCCTCATTGCCCAGCAGCAGCGCCACAGGCTTGCCGCGCGGCACGGCTTCAGGCGGCAGGCCGCCGGTGGCGAGCGCCGCGACGGTGGTCAGCCGCCCATCCATCCGTCGCAGCACCTGCGGCAGGTCATGGCTGCGGAACAGGGCGATGTGTTCGGCCGCACCCTCACTGGTGCGGAAGACGGCGTCGGACAAATCGGCCTGGCGTTCATCGGCGCTGATGATCGCCGCACGGCAGCCCATGAACACCGCGCTGCGCAGGATGGCGCCGAGGTTGTGCGGGTTGCCGATGCCATCCAGCACCGGCAGCACCGGGGCTGACCACAGGATCGGCGGCAGCTTGTCCGGCAGCGGCATGGCGAAGCGGGGGGCGGCGATGGCGACGATGCCGCCATGGTGTTCGGTGCCGGCGATGCGCGCGAGTTCGTCGGGCGGCACCACGCGGTAAGGCGCGCGGCGGCGGGCCAAGTGGCGCGTCAGCGGGGCGGCGAATTGCGCGCGCGTTTCGACGAAGAACAGGCGCAGCGCGGCATCAGGCCGATGCAGGAACAGCGCGCGGACGGCGTTGGGGCCGCAGATGCGGTGGAATTCGGATTGGGGCACGGGGGCAATCTGGACGGCGGGGCGGGGGGCTGCAAGCGGTGAGCCGCCGGCATAGGCTGCGGTGATGGTCGCAAAGGCTGTGGTCATCGTCGCCGCGTCGCGCGCGTTGCCATGATGGCGCTGCTGCGAGGGCTGATCGCGGCCGCGATCATCGCGCAGGAAATCTGCCGCCCGATCGTGGCGCCGGTGTTGCGCTTGAGCGCGCGCCTGGCCCTGATGCAAAGGCTGTCAGCATGGGTTGCGGGGCTGGCGCGATTCGGTGTGCTGGCTGTGCTGGGCGCGGCCTTCGTGGTGGTGGAGCCGCTGAAAATCCTGGCGCTATGGCTGCTGGCGGCGGGGCAGCCGCTGGCGGGGGCGGCGATGTTCGTCGCCTCGCACGGGCTGAGCCTGTTGCTGGTGGAGCGCATCCTGCATGCGGGCCTGCCGCAGTTGCGCAGCTTTGGGTGGTTTGAGCGGGTCTACGGGTTGGTGGTGGTGGTGCGCACACGGCTGGCCCGGTTGCCGCCGGTGCGCCGCGCGCGGGTGGTGGGGTGGCGCACGCGGCGGTGGTTGCGCCGCGTGCTGCGTCCGCCGCGCAAGTGAAAGGCGTTCAGCCCTTCACATCCATCGCCGTGCGCAACCCATCACTCACCAGGTTGAAGCAGATGCTGGTCATGAAGATGCACACGCCCGGCAGCACCGCCACCCAGGGCTGCACATAGATGGCCGTGCGCAGCGTGTTCAGCATCAGCCCCCATTCCGGCTCCGGCGGCCGCGTGCCGAGGCCCAGGAACGACAGCCCCGACGCCAAAATCATGCACACCGAAATCAGGCTGGTCGCGTAGATGAAGATCGGCCCCAGCACGTTGCCCAGCACATGCACGCGCACGATGGTGAAGGCCGATGCGCCGGATGCGCGCGCGGCATCCACGAAATCCAGGTTGCGCACGCCCGTTGTTACGCTTTCCGCCACGCGGATGATGGGCGGGATGAACACCATGGTCAGCGCGATGATCGCGTTCAGGATCCCCGCCCCCAGCGCGCCGGAAATCGCAATCGCCAGCAGCACGGAAGGGAACGCATAAAACACATCCGTCATGCGCATGATCAGCATGTTGATCTTGCCACCGAGGAAGCCCGCAATCACACCCAAGGTGGTGCCGATCACGAAGGCCATCGCCACCGGCAGAATGCCCATGAACCACGACAACCGCCCGCCATGCAGCAGCCGCGTGAGGATATCGCGCCCCAGTTCATCGGTGCCGAGGATATAGCCCTCCGTCCCGATCGGGCGCAGGCGGCGGATCATGCTGCCCTGATACGGATCATGCGGCGAAATCCACGGTGCGAACAGAATCGCCAGCGCCATGCACAGCAGCACAAAGGCGCAGAACATGGTCAGCTTGTCGCGCGAGAGGCGCTTGAACACGCCCTTCCAATATCCATCGGAAGCTTGCGCGGCCTGGCGCGCCTGGACGGCCAGTTCAGCGGCGGCGGCGGAGGTGTTCATGAGCGCTTGATCCGTCGCGCCGCAAGGCGCGCAAGAGAGAGGGAGAGGAGCAAGCGGTTCATGACCGCTTGATCCTCGGATCGAGGGCGGTTTGCACAAGGTCCACGCACAGGTTCAGCGCCACGAAGAACATCGCCAGCACCAGGATCGTGCCCTGCAACACCGGCAGGTCACGCTGGAAGATCGCGCTGTTCAGCAGCAGCCCCGTGCCTGGCCAGGAGAACACCGTCTCCACCAGGATCGACCCGCCCATCAGGTAGCCGAGCTGCAGGCCCATCACCGCCAAAACATTGGGTGCGGCGTTCTTCACCACATGGCCAAACACGCCCCAGCCGGTCAGGCCCTTGCCCTTCAAGGCGGTGACGAATTCCTGGTTCATGATCTCGGCGACAATGCCGCGCACCGTGCGCGTGACAATGCCCATGGGAATGACGGACAGCGTCACCGCCGGCAGGATCAAGTGCTGGAAATGCTCCCAATCCCATACCCAATCCGCGGAGCCACCTGGCCCCGCGCCCATCGCCGGCAGCATGTTGTACTGCACCGAAAATATCACCACGAGCACCATGCCGAGCCAGTAGTGCGGGATGGAAACGCCCGCGACCGCGGTCGACACCGCCAGCCTATCGATGATCGAGCCGCGGAAGGTGCCCGCCAGCCCACCCAGAATGGCGCCGAAAATGAAGCCGATCAGCGATGCGAAAGCCGCCAGCGTCAGCGTGTTGGAAATCGCGCTGGACAGGTCCGACCACACCGGCCGGCCAGTCGCCAGCGAGCGCCCCAGATCACCCTGCACCACCTTCATCAGCCAGATGCCGAATTGGATCGCCAGCGGCTTGTCCAAGCCGTAGTCGCGGCGGACGCTTTCCACCACATCGGCCGGCGCGTCGGGCGGCACGATCGCGTTGATCGGGTCGCCCGGCGCGATCTGCACCAGCATGAAGCACACGAAGCCGACCGCCAGCGCGATGGGAATCGCATAGAGGATGCGGCGGATCAGGTAGAAGAACATCAGGCGCCTCCCGCTGGATCGATTTGGCGCAGGGCGACACGCAGCAGCCCTGCACAGATAGCCGTCGCGACGGCACCCATCGGCGCCGCCCCATCAAGCATGGGGATCAGCCACCCCCCGACGAACACATAGGCGCCACCCAACGTCGCGCTCATCATCACGAGCTGCCAGTCGGCGGCGCCGGTGATTTCGATGAAGGGCAGGATCAAGCTCGTAAACGGCAGCAAAAACATCGACGCGATCAACCAAAACAATGGGAAGCCGATCGCCAGAATCGGCAACCAGATCAGAAGCTTTTCCTCAGATCGGCTTCCATCAAGAGAATCGGCCGACAAGAACGAAACCACGCCAACGAATGCCATGCCGGCGAGCACGATGAGAGCGCCGA
>JAAFHD010000185.1 GCA_013298245.1 Alphaproteobacteria bacterium | reverse complement strand
CGCCAGCCCCGCCGCCCCGGCGCGCCTGGTGGTGCATTCGGCAAGACCGGCCCGGGCGATCGTGGCCCGCGCCCCGATGGTCCGCGCAAGTTCGACGGCCCGCGTGGTCCGCGCGATGACCGCCCGCGCGGCCCGCGCCCGGATCGCGGCCCCGGCGGCCCGGAAACCCGCGTCTACCACCAGGACAAGACGCCCACCGCCGCCGAGGACAATCCCTTCGCCAAGCTGGCGGCGCTGAAGCTGAAGTAACGGCCCGCACGCCTCGGGCCGCACGCAGCCCGAGGCCTATCTCGCGCGCAGCGTCGCCACTTCGGCGCGCAGCGCGCGAAGCTCGGCCATGATGGCCTGCTGGTCCGCCTGCTGCTGGCGCGCGGCCGCATCCGCCAGCACGACCTGCACATCGGCGTCAGCACTGGGTTTCTTGTCGCGCAGTGACTGGATGCTCTCCACGATCACGCCGATGAACAGGTTCAGCACCACGAAGGTGGACAGCACGATGAAGGGCAGGAAGAACACCAGCGACCAGGGCGAAATCTCCATCGCCGGCTTCACGATGTTGGCCCAGTCATCCAACGTCATCAGCTGGAACAGGGTGAACAGGCTGGCGCCGAGCGTGCCGAATTGTTCCTCCATCTGCACGCCGAACAGCTTGGTGGACATCACGGCCGCCACATAGAAGATCAACAGCATCAGCAGCACGATGCTGCCCATGCCGGGAAGTGCTGCCAGCATGGCTTCCACCACATTGCGCAGGCTGGGCACCACGGAAATCAGCCGCAGCACGCGCAGCACGCGCAGTGCGCGCAGCACCGAGAGCGGGCCGGATGCCGGCATCCAGGCGATGGCCACCACGATGAAGTCGAAGATGCCCCAGGGGTCGCGGAAGAAGCGGCTGCGGAAGGCGTAGATGCGCAGGCCCAGTTCCACTGTGAACAGCACCAGAAGCACCTTGTCCAACAGATGCAGCGCCGGGCCGATCGCATCCATCACGCTGCCGCTGGTCTCCAGCCCCAGTGTCACGGCGTTCAGCAGGATCAGCCCGATGACGGCGCGCTGGAACCAGCCGGCCAATACCAGCTGTGCGGCGCGCGCGCGCACGGTGTTGCCCATGTCGGCCTGTGTGAGAACTTCCTGCATGCAGCACCCCGTTTGTTATGCAGGGAATGGGGCGCGCGGGCAGGCTTCGCAAGCCCCGTCAGATGACAGCCGGCACGCCGAAGATCAGCCGGTGGAACATCAGCAGCGCCAGCCACGCCGCCGTCCCCACCACCGGCGGCACCCAGCCGATCTCATGGAAATCCGCCGTCATGCGGCCGAAGAAAATCGCGCCGAAGGGCATGATGGAGGTCTGCTTCGACAGCTTCTCCCACAGCACCGGGTCACGCCGCGCGATCTTGCGGTCGATGCTTGGCATCCCCAGCGCGGCGGTCAGCAGGAAGGTGCCGAAGAAGATCAGGCTCGTCAGGTCGCCATTGCCCAACGCATGCGCGCCCGCCCAGATCGCGAAGGACCACAGCATGGGGTGGCGCGTGATGCGCGTGATGCCGCGCGGCAGCCCCTCCATCTTGCCGGCTACCGCGGTGGGGTTGGGCGCAGCCACACTGGCCACGAACAGGATGAAGGCAGGCAGCATGGCGAGTGCTATCAGCCAGCGCAGCCAACCCGGCACCTCCCACAAGATGATATAGGGCGCATGCTGCCAGGCCATCACCAGCAGCGTGATCGACACCACCGAACCCAGCGAAAACACCAGCGTGAAGCGCCCATCGCCGCCCAGCCGCGCGACGGCCTGGTCTCGCAGCGACGTGCCGGCAACGCCGACATGCAGCCCCACCCAAAGTGCCGCCGCAGCCAGCAGGAAGATCATGTAGAGAATGTCCATGGGCATAGCCTGCCGCGCTTGCATGGTGCAGCGCAACCGCATTGCGCGGCCGCGCGCGCTGGCGCACCCTGTGGGCATGGGGGAAATCGACACCATGACGCGCGAAGACACGCTGTTCCGCGCGCTGTTCCGGCCGCGCAGCATCGCGTTGATCGGCGCCTCGGCGGACCCGGCGAAGGATAATTCCCGCGCGCAACGCCTGCTGGCGCGCGAGGGTTATGCGGGCCGCGTGATTCCGGTGAATCCGTCGCGGGCGGAGATCATGGGCGTGCCAACCGCACCCAATATCCGCGCCGTGGATGGCGATGTGGACCATGCGATCATCATGGTGCCGGGTGCCGCGGTGGCGGATGCGATCGCCGGCTGCATCGAAAAACGCGTGCCGGTGGCGACAATTTTTTCCGCCGGCTTCGCCGAGACCGGCGATGAAGGCCGCGTCCGCCAGGAGGCGCTGGTCGAGCAGGCGCGGGCCGGCGGTATCCGACTGATCGGGCCGAATTGCCTGGGCGTGATCAGCGCCGCCGACCGGGTGCCCATCACGCTGAATGCGGCGCTGGAGGCAGAGCCGATCCTGCCCGGGCGCCTGGCCCTGGTGTCGCAATCGGGTTCCATGATGGGCGCGCTGTTCAGCCGCGCGGCGGCGCGGGGCGTGGGGTTTTCGCGGATGGTCTCGGTCGGCAATGAATGCGACCTGGGCGTGGGGGAACTGGCCGAATTGCTGGTGGAGGACGCGGCCACCGATGCGGTGCTGCTGTTCCTGGAAACCTTCCGGGATGCGCCGCGCCTGGCCGCGGCCGCGCGTCGCGCGCATGCGCTGGGTAAGCCGATCATCGCCTACAAGTTGGGGCGCAGCGAGATCGGGCGCACGCTGGCGCTGTCGCATACCGGCGCAATGCTGGGCGGCGATGAACTGGCCGCCGCCTTCTTCCGCGCACATGGCATTCTGCGGGTGGAAACGCTGGAAGGCCTGTTCGAAACCGCGCGGCTGGTGATGGGACACCAGCCGCCCAAGGGCCGCCGCTTCGCCGCGCTGACGGCCACCGGTGGCGGTGCCGCGGCGGTGGTGGACCGGTTGGGCCTGGCCGGTGTGGAACTGGCCGGCCCGCCCGCGCCGCTGCGCGAGGCGCTGGCGGCGCAGATGATCGCCGTGCCGGATCAGCCGTTGATCGACCTGCCGATGGGGTCCTCAGGCCCTGGGCCGTTCAGCACAGTGTTGCGCGCCATGGCACATGCGGGACATGCGGACGCGCTGCTGGCCGTGTTGGGCTCCAGTGCGCGCAGCCAGCCGGCGCGGGCGCTGGCGCATATCACGCCGGTGATGCCTTGCGCGGTGCCGGTGGCGGTGTTCTGCGCACCGCAGGCCGATGAGGCACTGGCGCTGTTCGAACAGCACGGCATCGCCGCCTTCCGCACGCCGGAAAGTGCTGCCGATGCGCTGCATGCCTATCTGACCTGGCGCGTGCCGGCGGCGCCGGTGGCCGCGCGGGCGCCATCCGTGCCGCCTGGCGCACGGCTGAACGAGGCAGAGGCCTGCGCACTGTTCGAGACCATGGGCATTCCTGGCCCCGGCGCGCGCACCGTGACGCGCGGCGCGGATGCGGCGGGGATTGCGGGGCCGGCAGCCGTAAAACTTCTCTCGCCCGACATCCTGCACAAGACGGATGCCGGCATGGTCAAGCTGGACGTTACGGACATACCCGCCGCAGTGGACGATCTGCTGGCGCGAGCGCGCGCGGAGTTCCCGACTGCGCGGATTGATGGCGTGCTGGTCGCACCCATGCATCGCGGCTTGATCGAGTTGATCCTGGGCTTCCGGCGCGACCCGGAAGTGGGGCCGGTGGTGATGCTGGGCATTGGCGGCGTGATGGCGGAAATCCGGCGCAGCATCGCGGTGCGCCTGGCGCCGGTCGATGCGGCCGAGGCCGCCGAGATGATCGCGGAATTGCCGGAATTGCGCGTGCTGACCGGATATCGGAATCTGCCGCGCGGCGATGTCGCGGCACTGGCACAGGCGGTCGCGGATTTCTCCGCGCTGGCGTTGGCCGATGATGTGGCGGAGGCGGAGATCAACCCGCTGCTGGTGAAACAACAGGGCGTGGTCGCGCTCGATGGTCTTTTGGTGAGGGGTTGATGGCAATGCTCGACACGACGCAGACCGAAGAGCACCGCATGGTGCAGGAGCTGGTGGCGAAATTCGTCGATCGCGAATTGCTGCCGCTGGAAGCCGCCGTGCTGAAGCGCGAGGCCACCGGCGGCAAATACGCGCTGACCGAGGAGGAGCTGGCGCCACTGCACGCCAAGTGCCGCGACCTGGGTTTGTGGGCGCTGGAATCGCCCGAGGAATATGGCGGCGCCAACCTGCCCGCCGTCGCGCTGACCGGCGTGGAGGAGGAACTGGCGCGCACCATCACCCCCTTCATCATCCCGCCCGACAGTCCGAATTTGCACATGCTGATGGCCGTCGCCGATGACGAACAGCGCGCGAAATACCTCGCACCCTATGCCGCTGGGCAGATGAAATCCTGCATCGCGATCAGCGAGCCGATCGCCGGCGGCGACCCCTCGGGCATGATCACCAAGGCGGTGCAGGATGGCGATGACTGGGTCATCAACGGCCGCAAGATCTGGGTCTCGAATGTGCCGGCGGCGGACTTCATCATCCTGATGGCGCGCACCTCTCCGGGTAAGCGCGAGCAGGGTGTCACCGCCTTCATCGTGGAGCGCGGCACGCCGGGCTTCATCATCGAGCGCGAGATCGCGATGATCGGCGGCCGCAAGACATACGAACTGGTTTTCGAAGACTGCCGCGTGCCCGCGCGCAATGTGCTGGGTGGCCTTGGCGCCGGTTACGCGCCCATGCAGTTGCGCTTGAATGTGCGGCGTTTGCAGATGGGCGCACGCTGCATCGGCATCTCGCGCCGCGCGCTGGAGATGATGTGCTTCCATGCCAAGCAGCGCGTGACGTTCGGTGTGCCGCTTGCTGACCGCCAGGCCATCCAGTGGTGGATCGCGGACGCCACCATGAAGATCCACGCCTGCCGGCTGATGGTGCAGGACGCCGCCGCGCGTCTGGACCGTGGCGAGAACGTCAAGGACGTGGCCAGCATGATCAAGGTCTACGCCACCGAAATGGCAACCGAGATCGTGGACCGCGCGATGCAGACGCATGGCGCGATGGGTGTGACCAAGGAACTGCCCTTGCAGTTGTTCGCGCAGCAGGTGCGGCTGATGCGTGTGTATGAAGGGCCGACCGAGGTCCACATGATGGCCATCGCCAAGCGCACGCTGAAGGAACTGGGCTAACCGTACAAAGGTTGCAACTGTAACCGCCGCAGCGCGTTGCGGGCCAGCGCATCAAGGTCTCGTCGGTCCACGGTTTCGGCATGGACGCTCGCCCAGGCGGCGCAGCAGCGCTGCCAGAAGACGGCCAGTTCCATCAGCTGGTCGCGCCGCGCGGCCTGGCGTTGCAGCACCGGTTCGGGGGCCAGCAGGTTGGAATGGCGTTCCATCTCCGCCACCGCCTCGGCCAGTAGGGTTTCGGCGGTGATGCGAGGGCGGGTGATGATGGCGTCCAGCTGTTGCAGGGCATGCGCCAGCAGGTCGCCGGTCCAGCGGCCGCTGCGGGTTTGTTCTCGCGCGGTGTTCGTGACCATGCGTTCCATCGCGGCGTAGTCCGGTTGCAGGGCATGGGCTGCCAGCAATTCGGCATGCGCGGTAGCCAGGCGTTGCAGGCCGCGGGCCAGGCGCGCGACCTGGTCGAAGGCCGCGCCCTCGGCGATGCAGCGGGCGGCGGCGCGTTCGAACATGTCGGCACCTGGTGGCGTCAGGCGCAGCGCGCGCACCAGGGCGTTGCCCGCTTCGCCGGCGGCGCGTTCCAGCGTGCCGATGACGCGGCTGGAAGCGGCGTAGAGATGGTGCTCGGCCGCCGGCACCATGGGACCACCCAGCAAGGGCGGCGGCATCGGGTCGGCATGGGTGATGCGGTGGGTGAAGCGAAGCGCGCTTGGCATCAGGCGCAGCAGCAGGAAGTCGCGGCTGCGGGGCGCGATGTCCAGCGCGGTGTGGGCGGTGTCGATATCCAGCAGCAGGCGCAGGCTGCCGAAGCGCTGGACGAAGATGATCTCTCCGCCGGCGCCGCGTTCGAAGCCGATGGCGGCGTCCGCCAGCCAACTGGCCTGGAAGGTGAAGGCGGGCGGCGGCCAGGATTCGTCAGCCCCGATGCCGGGGAAGACGATGGGGTCGAAGGTTGCGGGGTCCGGCAGTGCCACCGCAGAGAAATGGCACCGCCGGGTTAACGGGGCGTCAAGCCGCGACGGGCAGGCGGTCCTGGCGGCATTGCATCAGCGGCTGGATCTTCTGGCCGAAGGCGTCCATGCCGGCGATGAAGTCATCGAAGCAGAGCATGATGCCGGCCACACCTGGCATCGCCGCCACCTCATCCAGCATGCGCGCGCAGCTGGCGTAGCTGCCGACGATGGTGCCCATGTTGAAGTTGATGGGCGAGGGGTTGCGCTGCACCACCGCGGCCATGGATGTCGCTTCGGTGTTCACATCCTGCGCGGCGTGGCCGAGCAGATGCGCCAGGGCCGCACGGTCCGCGCCCTTTTCGTAGCTGTCCCACTTGGCCATGGCTTCGGCGTCGGTCTCGGCGCTGATGACCATGTAGAGCATGTAGGCGCCAACCGGACGGCCGGTTTTTTCCGCGTGCTTCAGGACGCGCGCGGGGACGCTCGCGCATTTCTGCGGCTCGTTCACGCCTTCGCCCAGGCAGAAATTGAAGTCGGCATAGGTCGCGCCGAATTCCATCCCGCGATCGGACTGGCCGGCCGAGACAATGGGGATGCGCGAGATGGGCGCGGGCGAGAGCTTGCACTTGTCCATCTGGAAATACTGGCCCTTGAAGTCGCTCTCGCCGGTTTCCCAGAGCTGCTTCAGGATGGTGACGTATTCGGTGCTGTAGTCGTAGCGCTTGCCGAAATGTTCATCGCCGGGCCACAGGCCCATCTGCGCGTATTCCGGCTTGTGCCAGCCGGAGACGATGTTCACGCCGAAGCGCCCGCCGGAAATGCTGTCGATGGTCACCGCCATGCGGGCCACGATCGCGGGCGGAATGGTGAGAACGGCGGTCGACGCGAAGAGCTTGATGCGCTTCGTGACCGCCGCAAGACCCGCCATCAGCGTGAAGGATTCCAGGCCGTGGTCCCAGAACTGCGTCTTGCCGCCGAAGCCGTGCAGCTTGATCATGCTGAGCGCGAA
>JAAFHD010000184.1 GCA_013298245.1 Alphaproteobacteria bacterium | reverse complement strand
AGCGCGACGCCTTCTTCTTCCGCCTTGTGCGCCAGCATCGGGCCGGCGATGCAATCGCCAATCGCCCAGATGCCCGGCACGTTCGTCGCGTAATGCGCATCCACCGCGATGCGCCCGCGTTCATCCAGCGCCACGCCCGCGGAATCCAGCCCCAGCCCTGCGATATACGGCCGCCGCCCGATCGCCAGCAGCAGCACATCGGCGCGCAGTTTTTCTTCAGCCCCGCCCTCGGCCGGCGCCAACGAAATATCCACGCCCGAGGCATCCGCCACCGCCCCGGTCACCTTGGTCTTCAGGCGGAACTTGATGCCCTGCTTGTCCAGCACGCGCTGGAAGGCCTTGCCCACTTCGGTGTCCATCGCCGGCACCAGGCGGTCCAGGAATTCCACCACCGTCACTTCCGCGCCCAGGCGCCGCCACACGCTGCCCAGTTCCAGCCCGATATACCCGCCGCCGATCACCACCATGTGGCCGGGCACCGCATCCAGCTCCAAGCCGCCGGTGCTGGTCACGATGCGCTTTTCATCCACCGTGATGCCGGGCAGCGGAATGCTCTCGGACCCCGTGGCGATGATGATGTGCTTGGCCGCGTATTCCGCGCCGTCCACCGCCACGCGGCCGGGTGCTGCGATGCGCCCCTCGCCCTTCAGCCAGGTGACCTTGTTCTTCTTGAACAGGAATTCCACGCCCTTGACGTTGGCACCCACCACCTCGCCCTTGCGCGCCTGCATGCGGGCCAGGTCCAGCGTCACCTTGCCAACGCCCACGCCGTGATCGGCCAGCTTGTGCAGCGCTTCCTCGTAATGCTCCGAGGATTGCAGCAGCGCCTTGGACGGAATGCAGCCCACATTCAAACAAGTGCCGCCCAGCGTCGCGCGCTTTTCCACGCAGGCCACCTTCATGCCCAGCTGCGCCGCGCGGATAGCGCAGACATAGCCGCCGGGACCCGCACCAATGACGATGACGTCGAAACTGTCGGACATGGATTTGCCTTCGGGAGAGTTTTCGCGCGGACCTTATGCGCGCGGCGGCGCAGGTTGCAACCCGGCCCAACGGATGGCCGCGCGTGCCAATGCCGCGACCGTGTCCACGACCGGAAATGGCAGCGCGGGGCCGGCCGCGATGCCCAGCGGAATCTCCGTGCAGCCCAGCACCACGGCGCGCGCACCACGCGCGTGCAGGGCGCGCGCCACCTCCGCCAAGGGCGCATAGGCGCTGGCTTCGTCATTGGCCTTCACCCGCGCGATGGCGGGTGTGACCAGGCGCGCCATCTCCGCGTCATCGGGCGTGATGCAGCGGTATCCGCGCGCGCCCAGACGATCCTGATACAGCCCCATCGCCAGCGTGCCGGCCGTGCCCATCACGCCCACCAGGCCATCATGGATATCCTGCCGCGCCAGGTCCTCGGCCGCCGCATCCACGATGTGCAGGATGGGCAGCGCGGTCGCGGCCTGCATGCCATCAAACCAGCCATGCGCGGTGTTGCACGGGATGGCGATGGCGCCCGCTCCCGCCGCTTCCAGAATGCGAATGCCGCGCAGCAAGGCGGGCAGCGGGTCTTCTCCGCCGGCGATGCGCGCGGCGGTACGGTCGGGCACGCGAGGGTCGCTCACCAGCACGGCGGGGATGTGATCCTGGTCGCGCGCGGCCGGTGTCAGCAGCGTGAGTTGCCGCATGAAATCCGCGCTGGCCAAAGGCCCCATGCCACCCAGAACGCCCAGCATCCTCATGCGAAAAACCCGTCCCACACCAGCTTGCACCCCGTCACCAGCAACAGCACCGACACGATGCGATAAAACGCCGCATCCGGCACGCGCTTTTGCAACCAGATGCCCAGATACACGCCCAAGGGGCATAGCGGCAGCAGCACCAGCGCGGTGCCGATATTGGTCCAGTCGAACAGCCCCAGCATCGCATAGGGCACCAGCTTCACGTAGTTGATGACGCCGAAGAACACCACATTGGTCGCGGCAAACAACGCCCGCGGCATGGCGCGTGGCAGCAGGTACATCTGCAATGGCGGCGCGCCGGCATGCGCGAGCGTGGAGGTAATGCCCGAGCCCATCGCCGCGATGAATCCGCGCGGCGCGGAATGCGGGGTGGGCGGCCGCGCGCGCCGCCAGCCCTGCACCGCGCGATACGCGAGGAAGCTCAGCGTGATGACGCCGAGCACGCCCATCACCGTGCGCGGCGACAGCCAGGCGAACAGCACGCCGCCCATCGCCACACCCACCACGCCGCCGGGCAGCAGCACGCGCATTTCCTGCCTGTCCCATTGCCCCCACCAGGCGCGCAGGCCGGACAGGTCCATCGTGCACAACAGGATGAGCGCGATGGCGGCCACCTGCGGCACCGGCAGCACCAGCGCCATGATCGGCACCATGATGTTGCTGGTCGCCCCCGCGAAGCCGCCCTTCGAAATGGCCGAGATCAGCACCGCCGGCACCGCCAGCGCGTAGAAGACAGGGTCAAGAATGATCGACAGGGTGGCGGTCCTTGGCGGGCTGCCACATCCTACGCCGATGGTTGCGGAAGGCGAAGCGGTGGCGCTGCTGCTGGCGGCAGGCGCCCTGGGCGGGCTGCTGGCCGGGCTGTTCGGCGTGGGCATGGGTGTTGCGCTGGTGCCGGCCGCGGTGCTGGCCGGGCCGTTGCTGGGTGTCGCGCCCGATGTCGCGCTGCGGCTGGGCCTCGGCACCGCGCTGGCGCTGACGCTGCCCACATCCGCGCTGGCGGCGTGGCGGCAGCATGCACGCGGTGCGTTGGATGTGGCGCTGTTCCGCCGTTGGGCCTGGCCATTGCTGGCGGGTGCTGTGCTGGGCGCGGTGGCGGTGGCCTTCGTGCCGGCGGCGTGGTTGGCGCGGGTGTTCGGCGTGCTGGCGCTGGTGGTGGCGGGCTACCTGGCCTTCTGGCCCGCAGGTTCGGTGCTGGCGGCGCGGCCGCCGGGGGGCGCGCTCCCGGTGAGCGTGGGGTGTTTCTCGGCATTGATGGGCGTGGGCGGCGGCACATTGGGCGTGCCGGCAATGGTGCTGTTCGGCGTGCCGATCGGGACGGCGGTGGCCACCGCCTCGGGCTTCGGCGTGCTGGTGGCAGGGCCGGCGGCGCTGGGGTTGATGGCGGCGGGATGGGGTGTGGAGGGGCGGCCCTGGGGGTCGCTCGGCTGGGTCAGCCTGCCGATGGTGGCGCTGTTGTTGCCGGTGGCGATGGCCGCCACACCCTTGGGCGTGCGGCTGGCGGGGCGCTTGCCGGCGCGCGTGTTGCGCCTGGCCTTCGCGGGGTTCATGGCGCTGGTGGGGGTGAAGATGCTGATGGGGTGAGGCGCAGCCAAACCCATGCCAGCAGCATCAGCGCAACGCCTGACAGCGCGGTGCGCACGCCATGCAGCAGGCCCCAATGTTCGATCAGCGCGCGGGTGGCGGGCGTGCCAGTCTCGACCGCCAGCAGTGCGGCGTTGACCGGTTGGATCACCACCAGTGTCCACGGCCAGTTCGCCAGCATCAGCAGGCCGGCGGCCAGCCAGCGCCAGTCGCGCAGGCGCCAGAAGGCCAGCAGCCCGGCGGCGCCCGCGATGACGGTCAGCGCGCTCTGCATGATGAAGGCCATGCCGAAGCTGACCTTCCATTGCGCCAGCAGCGGTGCGTCGGGCAGCGCCAGGCGCGCCGGTTGCTCGGCCAGGTTGATGAAGGCGGCGATGCCGAAGAAGGCGGCGGTGGCCGCGATGGCGATGAAGGAGGCCGCGCGGATCATCGGCCGATGCCCATGCGGGCGAGCAGGCCGTCCTTGACGATGACGTGGTGATACAGCGCGGCACCCGCGTGCAGCGCCACCAGGATCACGGCCAGGCGCGCGAAGGCGGCGTGCGCATAGCGCGGCGGGTAGCCCCAGAAATCCGGCAGCGGCTGCGCAGCCCCGCCGAACAGGATGGCGCCGGCGCCCGAGAACACGAACAGCGCAATGCCGGAACCGGCCAGGCCCAGCGTTGCGACAAGCAGCCCGATATGGACGTAGCGCGCCACCGCCATCTGCCAGCGCGGCCCCGGTTGCGGCGCGGGCTTGCGGTCGGCCAGGGCCCACCACAGCAGGCGCGCCGCCGTCAGCACCAGAACAGTGATGCCCAGCGGCGCGTGCAGGCGCAGGATCATCGCCTTGGTGCCCGGGTCGGTCGTGTTGGCAGCGATGAAGCCCGCGGCCAGCAGGCCCAGGATCAGCGCGGCGCTGGCCCAGTGCAGCGCGATGGCGGCGCGGCCATAGGCGTCAGGCGTGCTCGTCCAGCGCATCGGGGTCTCCTGGGGTTGTGTCGTTGTCGGGTGAGAGGTGCACGCGCATGGCCAGCAGCACGCGGCGGGCGGCGTCGATCTCGGCGGGGGGCAGGTCCTGGCCCAGCGCTTCGGCCCAGGGGGTTTGCAGCGCCATGGCGGCGGCATAGGCGGCACGGCCGGCCTTGGTCATCAGCACCAGCCTGGCGCGCCGGTGGTGCGGGTTGGCGGCCAGGCGCAGCAGGCCGTCGGCGACCATCTCGTTGACCAGGCGGCGGACGGCCTGGCGCGTCAGGCCCATGTTGCGCGCGATATGCGCGATGGCCAGCGCCTGCGGGGCGTAGGCGATGGCACCCAGCACCTGCCAGCGGGCGGAGGTGAGGCCGAGATGGCCGACCAACCGATCGCCGGCCGAGAGCAGCGCGCCGTTCAGGCGGAAGGTTTCGAGGATCAGGGCGGTGATGGGTTCAGCGCGCGACATGGGTAAAGAGTGGTCGAATTGACAGTATGTTGTCAATTAAAGGCGCATGACGGCTCACCAGGCTTCGTCCTCGGGTTAGCCCATAAGGGGGCGCCGGTTCAGCGCCCCAACCCGTCAAAGAAATCCTTCACCTTCGCGAAGAACCCCTCGTTTTCCGGATGCGTCTTGCCGCCCTTCTGGGCTTCCGCCTCGAAGGCCTCCAGCAATTCCTTCTGCTTCGGCGTCAGGTTCTGCGGCGTTTCCACGCTGACCTGCACATACATGTCGCCGCGCGCCGCACTGCGCAGCACCGAAAAACCCTTGCCGCGCAGGCGGAAATTCTCGCCCGTCTGGGTGCCGGCGGGGATGGTCACGCGGGTGCGGCCGCCATCGATGCTGGGCACCTCGATCTGCCCGCCCAAGGCCGCCTGCGTCATGCGCAAGGGCACGCGCACCATGATGTTCGGGCCCTCGCGCAGGAACAGCGCGTGCGGCTTTACGCCCACATCCACGTAGAGGTCGCCGGGGCCGGCGCCGCGCAGGCCGGCTTCGCCCTCGCCGGCCAGGCGGATGCGCGTGCCGTCCTCGACGCCCGCGGGGATGGTCACGTTCAGGGTGCGCTCGCGCTGCACGCGGCCGGCGCCGAGGCACACCTTGCAGGGGTTCTTGATGATGCGCCCCGAACCACTGCAGGTGTGGCAGGTGCGTTCCACCAGGAAAAAGCCCTGCTGGCTGCGCAGCTTGCCGCTGCCCTTGCAGGTCGGGCAGGTTTGCGCGTTGGCGGTGCCGCCCTCGGCGCCCGAGCCTGTGCAGGCTTCGCACTTCACGCTGGTTGGCACCTTCAGCGTCTTCTTGGCGCCGGCGAAGGCTTCTTCCAGCGAGATGCTGACTTCCTGGCGCAGATCGGCGCCGCGGCCGGTGGGCTGGCGCTGCCCGCGCCCGGTGAACTGGCCGAAGATATCGGCGAACATGTCCTCGAAGCCGCCAAAGCCCTGGCCGCCTTGCGGGCCGCCGCCGCCACCGCCGCCGCCTTCAAACGCGGCATGGCCGAAGCGGTCATAGGCGGCGCGCTTTTCGGCGTCGTTCAGAACGCCATAGGCTTCGGAGATTTCCTTGAACTTCGCCTCGGCCTCCGCGTTCCCGTGGTTGCGGTCCGGGTGGTACTGCATCGCCAGTTTGCGATAGGCGCGCTTGAGGTCGTCCTCGTTGGCGCCACGCGCCAGGCCGAGCACTTCGTAATAGTCACGTTTTGCCATGGGGTGGGCCCTTCATGGATGCGCCCTGGGCCGGCGGTCCGATCGCTGCTTGTTAGCAGCGTGAATCGGCCCGCCAAAGCCCCTCTGCGCCGTTGAAGCCTCAGGGAGTCTTGGGCTTCTTCGGGTCCACTTCCTCGAACTGCGCATCGACGACCTTGTCGCCGGGCTTCGCACCAGGTGCGTCCGGCGCGGGCGGCGGCTGTTCGGCCTGCGCCTTGTACATGGCCTCGCCCAGTTTCATCGAGGCCTGGCCCAGCTTGTCCATCGCGGCCTGGATGGCGGCGATATCCTGGCCGTCCAGCACTTCGCGCGCTTCGGTGATGGCGGCTTCGGCGGCCAGTTTTTCGGCCTCCGGCACCTTGCCTTCATTGTCCTTGATGGTGCGTTCGGTGCTGTGGATCAGGCCGTCGAGCTGGTTGCGCGCCTCCACTGCCTCGCGCCGGGTCTTGTCGGCGGCGGAATTGGCCTCCGCGTCCTTCACCATGCGCTCGATATCCGCATCCGACAGGCCGGACTTGGCCTGGATGCGGATGTTCTGTTCCTTGCCCGTCGCCTTGTCCTTCGCGGACACCGAGACAATGCCGTTCGCGTCGATATCGAAGGTCACTTCCACCTGCGGCACGCCGCGTGGCGCCGAGGGAATTCCGGTCAGGTCGAAATTGCCCAGCAGCTTGTTGTCGGCGGCCATTTCGCGCTCGCCCTGGAAGACCTTGATGGTCACCGCGGTCTGGTTGTCGTCGGCCGTGGAGAAGGTCTGCGACTTCTTCGTCGGGATCGTGGTGTTGCGATCAATCAGGCGCGTGAACACGCCGCCCAGCGTCTCGATACCCAGCGACAGCGGTGTCACGTCCAGCAGCAGGACGTCCTTCACATCGCCCTTCAACACGCCGCCCTGAATCGCCGCGCCAATGGCGACCACTTCATCAGGGTTGACGTTGCGCGCCGGTTCCTTGCCGAAGAAGGTCTTCACCACTTCGATGATCTTGGGCATGCGCGTCATGCCGCCGACCAGGATGACCTCGTCGATCTCGCCGGCGTTGATGCCGGCATCGCGCAGCGCGTTGCGGCAGGGTTCCAGCGTCTTCTGCACCAGGTCATCGACCAGCGCTTCCAGCTTGGCGCGCGTCACCTGCATGACCAGGTGCTTCGGGCCCGAAGCATCGGCGGTGATGAAGGGCAGGTTGATTTCGGTCTGCTTGGCGGAAGACA
>JAAFHD010000183.1 GCA_013298245.1 Alphaproteobacteria bacterium | reverse complement strand
GCGCGACTGTATCGCCCGGCGCCCCCTGCCCCTCTCTCAACCTTGCCATAACCCGGGTTCCAAGGGCCTCCCGGCCCTTGGCGGGAGGGGTCTGGGGAGGGCAGCGCCCTCCCCAGCGCCACCTACCAAGCCGTCCCCGCCGTCGCCGCCAGCAGGTTGTCCACCCGTTCCCACAGCATGGCTTGTTGCGTCACGTCCTGCCCGCCCACGCGGATGCGTTCGTGTGCGACGGGTCGGGCGCCCATGCGTTCGTAGAACCAGCGCGATGGGTTGTCGGCCAGCACCCAGACCAGGACGGAGTGGCAGTGCATCGCGCGCAGGTAGGCGGCTTGTGCGCGCAGCAGGCGGCGGCCGAGGCCTTGGTCGCGCCAGTCATCGCCGATGTAGAGGGTTTCGATTTCGCCATCGGCCAGTTGCGGCCGGCGGCAGCGCCCGCCGGTGGAAAAGCCCACCACCAGGCCGTGCGGTGGCATGCGCGCGCCGGCCGGTGCGTCTTCGGCGCCGACGACGGCCACGAAGGCAGCGTGGCCCTGTCCGCGCGCGCTGATGCCGCGTTCGTAGGAGGCTGCCTCGCGCAGTGCCGACATCGCCAGCAGGTAGTCATCGGGCAGGATGCCGGCATAGCTGCTGCGCCAGGCAGCGACATGCACCAGGCCCATTCCCGGCGCATCCTGCGGCAGGGCGCGCCGGATGCGGATCATGTGCGGCGCAGGACGGCGCAGAAGAAGCCGTCGGTGCCGTGCTGGGCGGGTGTCATGACCAGGTGCGGGCCATCGCAGGGTGGGGCGCCGGGCATGCCGGCGGCCGCCCAGGCCGCGGCCAGTGGGACGGTTTCAAAGCCTGGGTTTTCCGCCAGGAAACGTGACACCTGATCCTCGTCCTCTTCGGGCAGCAATGAGCAGGTAGCGTAGACCAGATGCCCGCCGGGTCGCGTTAAATCCGCACCGATGGCCAGAATGTCATGTTGCTTGGCACGCAATTCCGACAGGTCCTGCGCGGTGGTGCGGGCGCGGGCATCAGGGTTGCGGCGCCAGGTGCCGGAGCCGGTGCAGGGCGCATCCACCAGCACGCGGTCGAAGCTGGCCGCACGGCGTTTGGCGAAGCGGTCGCCGGGGGTCAGCAGGTGGGTCTCGGCGTTGTCCACGCCGGCGCGGGCCAGGCGTTTCGCGGCGCCGGTCAGGCGGGGGGCGGAGACGTCGGCGGCCAGGATGCGCCCCTTGTTGCGCATGGTCATGGCCATGGCGAGTGTTTTGCCGGCGGCACCGGCGCAGAGGTCAGCCACGCGCATGCCGGGGCGCGCATCGGCAAGGGCCGCGATCAGCTGGCTGCCTTCGTCCTGGATTTCGATCAGGCCGGTGGTGTAGGCGCGCGTTTTCATCACGGGTTCGCGCTTGGCGATGCGCAGGCCCCAGGGGGAAAAGCGCGTCAGTTCGGTGATGATGCCTTCGCCGGCGAGGGCCGCGCGTGCGGCGTCACGCGTGCCGCGCAGCAGGTTCACGCGCATATCCAGCGGCGCTTCGCCCTGCATGGCCGCGGCCTCGGTGGCCAGGCGGTCGCCGAAGCGCGCTTCAAGGCCGGGTGCGGCCCAGTCCGGCAGGTTGAGGCGCAGACCCACG
Source organism: Alphaproteobacteria bacterium (assembly GCA_013298245.1). Classification (GTDB taxonomy): domain Bacteria; phylum Pseudomonadota; class Alphaproteobacteria; order Acetobacterales; family Acetobacteraceae; genus Rhodovarius. The sequence continues at coordinate 5,576 of JAAFHD010000183.1, read as the reverse complement.
GGCATCGCGGGGTCCTGCAGGGAACCGGCTTGCAGGCGCTGGACCAGCGCGCGTTCGAGCAGGTTGAAAGGCTGCGGGCCGAATTGGCCGCCGATGAAAAAAGGCCCCGGGTCGCGCCGCTGCACCAGCGCGATATAGGCCATGAGGCGCGTGCGCGGCGACGCCGCATCGCCCAGCCACCAGTCCAGCCGCGCCTGTTCGCGCACCACGCCCCAGGCCAGTTCCGACACCGCACGGCGGTCGCCGCTGCCGATGAAGCGGCGCGCGCGGAAGTATTCATGGGAGATCGCATCGGCCGGCCGACGCGGTGCCGCGGCCTGCGCCGAGAGCAATTCGATGGCGGCGGCGACGCGCCCTTCCGGCCTCACGCGCCCACCAGCGCGGGCAGGCCCGACAGGTCGGGCAATTCGGCCATCAGCATGGCATGCAGGCCGTATTCATCGGGCGCATCATCGCGGTTCACGCGAATGGTGCGATAGCCGAAATGCGCCGCCGCCTGCGCGTCCCAGGGGTTGGATGAGACGAAGATCATCTCGGCCGCGGGCGCGCCGAATTGGCGTTCGGCCAGGGCATAGACGCGCGCGTCTGGTTTGAAGATGCCGACCTCCTCGACGCTGAGAACGGCGTCCAGAAGGGGGGCGAGGCCCGCGGCTTCGACAGCAGTTTCCAGCATCCAGGGTGATCCATTCGACAGGATGGCGGTGGGCATGTCGGCATCGCGCAGCGCGCGCAGCATGGCGGGCACTTCCGGATAGGCGGAGAGGTGCCGATACGCATCCAGCAGCGCATCGCGCAGCACAGCATCGCTGATGCGATGGCGTGCGAGCGTGACATCCAGCGCATCACGCGTGACCAGCCAGAAATCCTCGTGATGCGCGGGGCCGGTCAGGCTTCGGACCCAGGAATATTCCAACTGCTTGGCGCGCCAATCGGCGCTGATGCGCGGCCAGTTGGGGCCCAGCGCGGTGGCGTGGCGGGCCATGGCGCTGTTGATGTCCAGCAGCGTGCCATAGGCGTCGAAGATGACGGCGGCGGGTTTGTTCACCGCTGTGTTTCTGCCACGCGCATGCTCAGCCTTCCAGCCGGTAATTCGGCGCCTCGCGCGTGATCGCGACATCATGCACATGGCTCTCACGCAACCCGGCACCGGTGATGCGGCGGAAGCGCGCATTGGCCTGCATGTCGGTCAGTGTCGCGCTGCCGGTATAGCCCATCGCCGCCTTCAGCCCGCCCACCATCTGGTGGACGATGGCACCGACCGGCCCCTTGTAGCCGACGCGGCCTTCCACGCCCTCGGGCACCAGCTTCAGGCTGTCCTGCACTTCGGCCTGGAAATAACGGTCGGCGGAACCACGCGCCATCGCACCCAGTGAGCCCATCCCGCGATAGGATTTGTAGGAACGGCCCTGGTACAGAAACACCTCGCCAGGCGCTTCATCCGTGCCGGCGAAAACGCTGCCCATCATGACGGCATCGGCGCCCGCGGCGATGGCCTTGGCGATGTCGCCGCTGTAGCGGATGCCGCCATCGGCAATCGCGGGCACGCCTTTTTCGCGCGCGGCCGCGGCACTTTCCATCACCGCCGTCAGCTGCGGCACGCCCACGCCGGCGACAATCCGCGTGGTGCAGATGGAACCAGGCCCGATGCCGATCTTCACCGCATCAGCACCCGCTTCGATCAACGCCAAAGCGGCCTCAGGCGTGGCGATATTGCCCGCGATCACCTGCACGGAATTGGACAGCCGCTTGATGCGTTCAATGGCCGCCAGCACGCCACCGGAATGGCCATGCGCGGTATCGACAACCACCACATCCACATCGGCCGCGACCAGCGCTTCGGCACGGCGCAAACCGTCATCGCCCACACCGGTTGCGGCGGCGACGCGCAGCCGGCCCATGGCGTCCTTCACCGCGGTCGGGTGGCTGCTCGCCTTGTCCATGTCCTTCACCGTGATCAGGCCGAGGCAACGGCCGAGATCATCGATCACCAGCAGCTTTTCCAGCCGGTGCTTGTGCAGCAGCGTGCGCGCCTGTTCGGCCGTGACGCCGACCGGCGCGGTGACCAGGTTCTCGCGCGTCATCAATTCGTACACGCGCAGCGTGGGGTCGGTGGCGAAGCGTGTGTCGCGGTTGGTGATGATGCCGACCAGCCGGCCAGAATCACGTTCCACGACAGGAAAACCACTGACCCGATGCTGCGCCGTCAGCGCGCGCAAATCGCCCAAGGTCTGGTCGGGATGCACCATCACCGGGTTCACCACCATGCCGCTTTCGAAGCGCTTCACGCGGCGCACCTGCTCGGCCTGTTCCTCGATGGTGAAGTTCTTGTGGATGACGCCGATGCCGCCCTGCTGCGCCATCGCGATCGCCATCGGCGCTTCCGTCACCGTGTCCATCGCCGCGGAAACCAGCGGGATATGCAGCGAAATCTCGCGCGTCAGGCGCGTGCGCGTATCCGTCTGGTTGGGCAGGATGGTGGAATAAGCGGGCACCAGCAGGACATCATCGAAGGCGTAGGCCTCCTGGATGGTCATGCGCGATGCGATGCTGTCGAGTGCCATGGGGGACCTTTGCCGCGACCTTGGCGAACCCTGTTAGGCGCGGTTGCAGCGCACCGCAAGCGCGCGCAGATGACGGCGCGTTCATGCCCCGGCTTCAAGCCGCCTTTCCGTGCGCTGGAGATCCGCGGGCGTCGAAAGATGGAACCACTGCCCATCATGCACCAGGCCGAACAGCCGGCCAGCCGCGGCGGCGCGGTCATAGGCGCGGTTCAGGCTGAAGGCTTCCAGCGGTTCGCCTGCCAGCAATTCCGGGCGCAGCACCTGCACGCCGCCGAACAGGAAGGGTGCGACATCACGCGCCACCGGCCGGCGCAACGCGCCCCAGCCATCCATCATGAAATCGCCGCGCAAGGGCGCGCGGTCGATACGCACCATCGGCACCATCATCAGCAGCGCATCCATGCGCGCGGGGTCGAAGGCACGCGCCAGGCGGCCCAGCACGGGCGCCGGGCCGTCCAGCCAAAATGCATCGCCATTGATGACGAAAAACGGCGCTGTCCCCAGCAGCGGCAAGGCGCGCCGCACACCGCCGCCGGTTTCCAGCAATTCGGGTTCGAGTTGCACGCGCACGCGCGGTGCGATGCGCGACGCCATGGCGGCGACCACGCGCTCAGCCTTCCAATGCGCGTTGACGACCGCGTCGGTCACACCCGCTTCGTGCAGACGGTCCAGCGCGTGGTCCAGCAATGTGCGCCCGCGCAAGGTCAGCAGCGGCTTGGCCGTGTGCTGCGTCAGCGGGCGCATCCGCATGCCAAGACCGGCGGCGAGCACCATGCCCTTCATGGCGGATTTTTCCGGCTGGCGCGCGGCACGAAATGGTCAAGGAAGGCACTCAGCGGCGCGGTGGCGGGGTGGCGCAGCATCAGATCCAACCTGGCCCAGCAGCGCGGTCCGAACGCCAGGTAGTGCGGCTTGCCATCACGCCGCGCGAGCCGCACCCAAAGTGCAGCGATACGTAAATAGCGTTGTGCTGCGTGGACAGCAAAGGCGGCATCGCCACCGGGCAATGCCGCGTATGCGCGCATGGCGGCGTGGCGCGCCGCGTCCGGCACGTCGCGCCGCCCATCTTCCACCAGCGAGGCCAGGTCATAGGCGGGATGCCCGATCGCGGCGTCCTGGATATCGATGATGCCCATGCCGTGCGCGCTGGGCACCAGGTTGGCGGCGAAGTAGTCGCGATGCACGAGCGCGGTGCCGGCGAAGGGAGCCAGCATCGCACCCAGCGCCGCATCCAGTGCTGCGCGGATATCGTCGCCAGCGGGCGCGCCGAATTGCGCCGGCCACCACCAGTCCAGCAGTGTCGCAGCGGTTGCGACCTGCATTTCCGGCAGGCCCCAGCGCGGCACGCCGGCGGGCGGCGGCACCGCGTGCCAGTCAGCCAACGCCTCTGCGGCGGCGGTGAAAAGCGGCGCGGCATCGGCGCCGGCATCCAGCATTTCCGCCATGGTGCGCGGGCCGAGATCAGCCACGATCATCAGCCCCGGTGCCTGCGCAATCACGCGCGGCACCGCAATGCCAGCCGCATGCATATGGCGCGCGATGCGCGCGAAGGGTGCGACATCCTCGGGCGGCGGTGCAATCACCAGCAGCGCGGGTTCCGGCCCGTCCAGCAGCCGTTCATAGCGGCGGAAGGACGCATCGGATGGCAGCGGCGCGCGACGCGCGGCGGCGAAACCATGGGCGGCAAGAAAAGCGTCGATCATCGATTGTCCCAGCCGGTCACCTGTGCGCGGCGCGCATCGCCATCGGCGAAATCCAGCGCGATTCGAAGTGGCGCGGGCGGGGTGAATGGCCCCAGCCGGTCGGGCCATTCGACCAGCATGATATCCTCGGCCATCTCGTCGAGGCCAAGTTCGCGCAGGCCCGCGGGGCCATCCAACCGATACAGATCCAGGTGATGCGCAGCGCCCCCGCCCGGCAGGTCATAGCTCTGCACCAGCGTGAAAGTGGGCGATGGCACTTCCAGCGCCGCATCACCCGTGATCGCGCGCAGGAAGGCGCGCGCATAGGCCGACTTACCCGCCCCCAGCGGGCCTTCCAGCAGCACGGCATCACCCGCGCGCGCCATGGCGGCATGGCGGCGGGCAAGCGCTTCGGTGGCGGCGAGGTCCGGCAGAATCATCGCGCCCTCAATCTGCACTGTGCCGCTGAGCCGCGCTATGGTCCCCCTATGTCCCACGACGCCGCCGTCACCGCGCTGAAGCGCATCGCCCTGTTCAAGCCGATCATCAAGCAGGTCGGCGCCTGCACGATGGAGCAGGAAAAGCGCGAGCCGTATGAAGCACTGGTCCGCGCCATTTCGCACCAGCAGGTGCATGGCAATGCGGCGCGCGCGATGATCACGCGGCTGCTGGCGCTGCACGAGGCGGGCGGTTTTCCGCCGGCCGAATTCATCCTGTCCCTGCCGCCAGAAGCGCTGCGCGGCTGCGGCTTTTCCGGCAGCAAACAGGCCGCGATTCGCGACATCGCGCTGAAGACCACCGAAGGCCTGGTGCCCACGCGCCGCGCCGCCGCGCGCATGTCGGATGACGCGCTGATCGAACGCCTGGTGCAGATCCGTGGTGTGGGTCGCTGGACGGTCGAGATGCTGCTGATGTTCACGCTGGGCCGCATGGATGTGCTGCCCGTCGATGATTTCGGCGTGCGCGAGGGCTACCGCCTGGCCATGCAGTTGGACGCACAACCGAAGCCCCGCGAATTGGCCGTAATCGGTGAAGCCTGGGCACCGCACCGCACCACCGCCGCCTGGTATCTCTGGCGCCGCGCGGACATGAACAAGGCGATCAAGAACAGCGCTGTCTGACGCGGCATTGCCCGCCGCGCGGGCAGGCCTTGCGCGCACCCGCGCCCGCACCCACGCAACGCCATTGCCGCCCCCGCCCGCCGCCGCGCAAACTGCCCGCGTTGACGGAGGCCACCATGTTCCCACGCCGCGCCATCCTGGCGTCCACCATGCTTGCCGCACCTGCGCTGGCGCAACCCGCCTGGCCGTCGCGGCCGGTGCGCGTGATCATC
>JAAFHD010000182.1 GCA_013298245.1 Alphaproteobacteria bacterium | reverse complement strand
GGCGGTTGCCGGCGGGGTTGTTGGGGTCGGCCAGCTGGGCGGCGCTGGCGCCACCGGTGGCGGCGTTCACCAGGGCCACGGGGATGCGCCATTGGCGGTGCAGTTCGGCCAAAAGAAGCCGCGCGCCGAGGCCGCGGGAGGATGGGTCCCAGAAGGCCATGTCGGCCCCGCAATGCGGCTGGGGCGTGCCGCAATCGGTCAGGATGGCGGTGGGTTCGGGGTGGGCGGGGTCGCGGGCGTTGGGGGCGAAGGCGCCGGCCAGGGGGTGGCCCCAGTGGAACATGGCCTCGGCCTGGGACTGGCCGGTGACCAGGATGACGGCGCCGACGGCGAAGCGGCCGCCGATGGGGGTGCCATCCGCCTGGCCGGCCTGGCGCAGCATCAGGCGATACCAGCCGCCGATGGGGGCGCGCACGAAGCCGGGGGGGGAGGCGGCGGCCCAGCGGCGGATGATGGTGCCGTCCTCGGTGACCACTTGCCATTCCAGGCCTGGTTGTGGCGCGACGGCAACAAGGGCGGCGCCGTTGCGCACGGGGTAGATGCGGTTGTTGCGCGGCTCCGACAGGTCCTGGGAGAAGGACGGGCCTGCGATCACGAACAGCAATCCCAGCACGGCGCGGCGGATCATGCGCGCATCATCACCATGGCCGGCGCGGGCGCGCAATGCCACCGATGGTTGTGGCGCGCGTTCTCAGCGGGTGAAACACTTGCCAATTCGTGGACATCTGGCATGATGCGCTCGGTTTTTCGTGAGGTCCCCCCATGCGCCGCCGATTGACGCATCGCTTTGTGGTCGCGCTGTCTGGCGTGATGCTGGCGCTTGGCCTGGGCAGCGCGCAGGCAGCGCCCTGGCCGCAGCCGGAAGGTGGCGGCCAGGTGATCATCGGCGGCGGGTTTACGCGGCTGAATGTGCAGGGTTTTGACAATCTGGGGCGGCCGGCGGGGCGCGGCACGCTGGATCAGCTGTTCCTGCAGCCATACTGGGAACACGGGCTGACCAATCGCTGGACGGTCGGGTTCTCGCCGCGGCTGCAGGCGTCCTGGATGGACCAGGGCGCGATCCGTGGGACCGGCTATGGGATCACCGAGGCGCAGTTCTTCGCCCGCTACGCGCTGTGGCGCGGCGAGGGGCAGGTGTTTTCTGTGCAGGGCGGGCTGTTCACGCCAGGGATTTCGTCCACGTCCAACCCACGTGTGGGTGAGCGCTTCGTCAGCACGGAATTGCGCGCGGGCTATGGCATTGGCGGGCAGATCGGCGGGATCAACACCTTCGCCAGCCTGGAGGCGGCGTATCGGCTGCGCTTCGGGTCCAACAGCGACGAAGTGCGCCTGGACGCAACCTTGGGTGCGCGGCCGTTCCAGAACTGGATGGTCTTTGTGCAGAGCCTGAACACCATCGGCATGCGCAATGGCCGCGCCGGTGGGACCGACTTCGATGTGTTCAAGCTGGGTGCAACGGTGGCGTATGAGATCACGCCGCGGCATTCGGTGATGCTGTCCTATGTGCGGGACCTGGCGGGGCGGCGCGTGGCGTTGGGTGATACCGTCATGCTGGGGTGGCAGTACAACTACTGACGGCGGCGAAAGGCTGGGGTATGTGGAGGAAGCGTGTTCCCGTAGCTCAGCTGGATAGAGCACAGGATTCCTAATCCTGGGGCCGTGGGTTCGAATCCCGCCGGGAACAGTTTTTTCCAATCTTTGCGTGCCGAACCCGCGCAGTTGCCCGATCCGCTTCGCAGTGCGTCGGCGCGCAACGCGCACAGCACCAAACCTCATCAACAAGACCGAGGCGCGCGGTCGAGCGGCGCGCCTCGTGCCACGTGGCGTGACTACGCCGCCGCTTCCGCCCGCCGCGCATTCCGCTTGCGCTCATTCGGATCCAGATACCGCTTGCGGATGCGCACGGCCGAAGGTGTGACCTCGACCAGCTCATCATCCTCGATATAGGACATCGCCTGCTCCAGGCTCATCCGCCGCGGCGGCGTCAGCAGCAGCGCATCATCCTTGCCGGCGGCGCGGATGTTGGTCAGCTTCTTTTCCTTGATGGGGTTCACCTCAAGGTCATCCTCGCGCGAGTTTTCGCCGATGATCATGCCGATGAAGACGCGCTCACCAGGTGTGACGAACAGCGTGCCGCGTTCCTGCAGGTAGAACAGCGCGTATTGCACTGCCTCTCCGTCGGAATTGGAAATCAGGCTGCCCTTGATGCGGCCTTCCATCTGGCCGGCATAGGGGTGGTAGCCGGCGAACAGCCGGTTCATCACGCCGGTGCCGCGCGTATCAGTCAGGAATTCCGAATGATAGCCGATCAGCCCGCGCGACGGCATCAGGAAGGACACCCGCGTCTTGCCCGCACCGGACGGGCGCATATCCGTCATCTGCGCCTTGCGCAGCGACAGTTTCTCCACGACGACGCCGGTATAAGCCTCATCGACATCGACCAGCACATCCTCGAAGGGTTCTTCGCGGGCGCCGGTTTCCGGGTTGTCCTGCATCAGCACCTTGGGGCGGCCGATGGTCAGTTCGAAGCCTTCGCGACGCATCGTTTCGATCAGCACGCCCAGCTGCAATTCGCCACGGCCCGCCACTTCGAACGCGTCGGTCTCCTCGCTGTCCTTCACGCGGATCGCGACATTGCCTTCGGATTCGCGGAACAGCCGCTCGCGGATTTGCCGCGACGTGACCTTCTTGCCCTCGCGCCCACCCAGTGGGCCGTCATTCACGCGGAAGGTCATCGCCAGTGTCGGCGGATCAACCGGCATGGACGGCAGCGGCGCCATGATTTCGGGCGAGCAAATCGTGTCCGGGATGGTGCCATCAGCCAGGCCCGCAATCGCCAGAATATCGCCGGCCTGCACGCTTTCCACCGGCACGCGTTCCAGGCCGCGGAAGGTCATCAGCTTGGTGAGCCGCCCGGTTTCGATCTGCGTGCCGTCGGGGCGCAGCACCTTCACCGGCATGTTCAGCCGCGCCACACCCTGTTCCACGCGGCCGGTCAGAATACGGCCCAGGAAGTTGTCGTATTCCAGGATGGCGGCGTTCATCGCGAAGGGCTTTTCCACGTCCAGCCCCGGCGCCGGCACATGGCGCAAGATCAGGTTGAACAGCGCGGAGAGATCCTTGCGCGGACCATTCAGCTCCTCATCCGCCCAGCCCTGGCGGCCGGAGGCGAACAGCATGGGGAAATCCAGCTGTTCGTCATTCGCGTCCATGGACGCGAACAGGTCGAAGATTTCATTGTGGACCTGGTCGGGCTGCGCGTCCTGGCGGTCCACCTTGTTCACCACCACGATCGGGCGCAGGCCGCGCTTCAGCGCCTTGCCCAGCACGAACTTGGTCTGCGGCAGCACGCTTTCGGCGGCATCCACCAGCAGCACGACGCCATCCACCATGGAGAGGATGCGCTCCACCTCGCCGCCGAAATCGGCGTGGCCTGGGGTGTCGACGATGTTCAGCTTCACACCCTGCCATTCAACGGCGGTGCACTTGGCCAGGATGGTGATGCCGCGCTCGCGCTCCAGGTCGTTGCGGTCCATCGCGCGTTCGGCGACCTGCTGGTTTTCCCGGAAAGTGCCGGACTGCTTCAGCAATTGGTCCACCAGCGTCGTTTTGCCGTGGTCGACGTGCGCGATGATCGCGACGTTACGCAGTTCCATGGGAATGCCCCGGGCGTTGAGACATGCCTGCAAAAAGCCCGGGCCGCGTGGGCGGTCCGGGCGTTTCCTCGGGCTTGCCTTGTGTGAAGTTGCGCCCCCTTACCCTGGGTTCATTCGGAACGCCAGCGTAAATGCGCGGACCCGATGCGTGCGTGCCGCATGGCGATAGGCCAGTGCTATGCTCGTGGGTGGCAGGATCGATTGGCCGCGCAGGCGAGCACCCGTCAGGGTCAGCGGCATGTTCAGCACCGCGACACAGCAGGACCGCATCCGCATCGACCGCTTCTGGACAAGCGAGACCGATGGCCATCACGAATACTGGGTGCGCGTGCACAACCCCCGCGCCGCGCAGTTGCTTTGCCGGGTCTATTTCAGCCTGCCAGGTGCGACGCCGGACCCGGCGGTATTCAGCCCCATCCTGCTCGACCAGGCCGAGGCCAGGACGCTGCGACTGGGCAAGGGGCTCTATACTGTCACCGCGCGCGACCTGGCGCGCGTGACAGTCTTTCGCTGTGCCGAGGGCGTGCTGCGCTGACCGCAGCCCATTCAGGCCCGATGCGGCGCGGCTTCCCCGCGCAGCAGCACGGCGTCCAGATTGTCCAGGCATCGCGCACCCATCGCGTCACGCGTTTCGATCGTCGCACTGCCCAGATGCGGCAGCAGCGCCACATTCTGCAATTCGCGATAGCCGGAGAAAACGTGCGGCTCGCCGTCATACACATCCAGGCCCGCGGCGCGGATGTGGCCGGACTTCAGCGCATCGACCAGCGCCGCATCATCCACGCTGGGACCACGGCCGGAATTCACCACCAGCGAGCCTGCGCGCATCATCGCCAGGCGTTCGGCGTTGAGCCATTTGCGGGTGGCGTCACCGCCCGGGACATGCATGGACAGCACGTCGATGGTGGACAGGAAGGACGCGTCGCTGTCGTGGAAGATGGCGCCCATTTCCTGTTCGGCGGGCGCGCGGCGCACGTCGCGGTAATGGATTTCCATGCTCATGCCGCGTGCCATGGCGGCCAGTTTCTGGCCGATGCGGCCGAAGCCCAGGATGCCCAGGCGCTTGCCCTCGAGCGTGATGCCCATCAGCTGCGTGGGCGCCCAGCCATGCCAGGCGCCGGCGCGGACCATGCGCTCGCCCTCGCCGGCGCGGCGGGCGGCCATGAGCATGAGCGTGAAGGCGATTTCGGCGGTGGCGAAGGACAGCACTTCGGGGGTGTTGGTGACTTCGATGCCGCGGGCGCGCGCCGCAGGAATCGCGATGTGGTCGGTGCCGACGCTGAAGGTGGAGATGATCTTCACGCTGTCGGGCAGGGCGGCGATGGTGGCCTCGCCCAGCGGGTCGCCGGCGGCGCAGAGGATGCCGGAAGCACCCGCCGCGCGGCGCGCGATTTCGGCGCCGTCGCGGAACCAGGGATCGTCCTTCGGGTTCAACCGCGCATCATAGTCACGCGCCGCGCGCGCTTCCGTCGCGGCGGGCAAATGGCGGGTGATCAGCAGCGTCGGCTTGGTCATGGTGCAACCCCTGGTTTGCGCGCCGACTATCAGCGGGCGGGCCGGCTTGCCAGGGGGGCGGGCGCGGTGGATGGTCCGCGCAACGCATTGGAGCATGTCGGCATGGATCTGGGTTTGAAGGGCAAGCGCGCTGTGGTGATGGGCGCGTCGAAGGGTTTGGGGCGCAGCGTGGCCGATGCGCTGGCGCGCGAGGGCGCGGCGCTGGTCATCAGTGGCCGCCAGCAGGCGAGCCTGGATGCGGCCTGCGCGGAGCTGCGCGCGCTAGGTGCCGCATCGGCCACGGGCATTCCGGCAGACGTCGCTGAAATCGCGGATATGGACCGCCTGGCGGATGGCGCGATGGCGGCGATGGGCGGCATCGACATCCTGGTGCTGAACCATGGCGGCCCGCCGCCCGGCACCGCGCTGGATATGGACGAGGCGCTGCTGGCGCCGTGGTTCCAGCGCATCGTGCAGAGCCCGGTGCATATGGTGAAGCGCGCACTGCCGGGGATGCGCGCGCAGCGTTGGGGGCGGGTGGTGTCCATCGCGTCGACCGGGTTGCAGCAGCCGATTCCGAACCTGGTGCTGTCCAACACGCTGCGCGCGGCGTTGATGGGGTATCTGAAGACGCTGTCGAACGAGGTGGCGGGCGAGGGGATTACGGTGAACTGCGTATCGCCCGGTGCGATCCGCACGGACCGCAGCATCGAGACGGCGAATAGCCTGGGGCAGAAGACGGGCAAGAGCGTGGATGAGGTGATTGCCGAACGCAGCAAGACCATTCCAGCGTTGCGGTATGGCGAGGCGTCGGAATTCGGGCCGATGGTGGCGTTCCTGTGTGGGGCGCCGGCGAGCTATCTGACGGGCGAAGTGATCCGCGTGGATGGCGGCATGGTGCGGGCATTTTGATGGCCGCGCGCCTGGCCGCGGATATTGGCGGCACCTTTACCGATGTGGCGCTGGAGAGCGAGGAGCGGCGCTGGACGGTGAAAGTGCTGACCACGCCGCAGGCGCCCGAGGAAGGCGTGCTGGATGGCGTGCGCCAGGTGCTGGCCAAGGCCGGTATGGGCCCGGGCGATGTCGTGCTGATGATCCATGGCACGACGCTGGCGACGAATGCGATCATTGAGCGCAAGGGCGCGCCCACTGGGTTCATCACGACCGAGGGGTTTCGCGATGTTTTGGCGCTGGGGAATGAGAGCCGGTACGACCAGTACGACCTGAATATCTCGCTGCCGCAGCCGCTGGTGCGCCGGCGGCATCGCGTGACGGTGCGGGAGCGGTTGGACAACACCGGCAAGGTGCTGCGCGAATTGGATGAGGCGGCGGTGGCCGATGCCGCGCGGTTTTTGCGCGATGAGGGTATGCGCGCGCTGGCCATCGGCTTTCTGCATGGCTTCGTGAATCCGGCGCATGAGAAGCGCGCGGCGGCGATTGTGCGCGAGGTTTGGCCGGAGGTGCCGATCAGCCTGGCCAGCGAGGTCTCGCCGGAAATGCGCGAGTGGGAGCGGTTTTCGACCACCGTCGCGAACGCCTATGTGCAGCCGCTGATGGCCGGGTATTTGGCGCGGCTGCGCGAGGGGCTGACGGCGATGGGCATGGGCGCGCCCGTCTTCATGATGCTGTCGGGCGGGGGGCTGACCAGCATTGAAACCGCGTCGCGATTCCCGATCCGCCTGGTGGAGAGCGGGCCGGCGGGTGGCGCGATTTTCTCGGCCTATGTCGCGCGGCAGCGCGGGTGGAAGAAGGTGCTGAGCTTCGACATGGGCGGCACCACGGCGAAGGTCTGCCTGATCGATGATTTCACGCCACAGGCGGCGCGGCATTTCGAGGTGGCGCGCATCGGGCGGTTCCAGCGCGGCTCTGGCATGCCGCTGCGGATTCCGGTGATCGAGATGGTGGAGATCGGCGCGGGTGGTGGGTCGCTGGCGCATGTCGATGCGCTGGGGCGCATCCAGGTAGGGCCGGAAAGTGCGGGCGCGATGCCGGGGCCGGCCTGTTATGGGCGTGGTGGCCAAAAACCCGCGGTGACGGATGCGAAT
>JAAFHD010000181.1 GCA_013298245.1 Alphaproteobacteria bacterium | reverse complement strand
CATCCTCGCGGCCCTGGCGCTGAGCGCACCCGCGACCGCCGAGACCCTTCTGGCGCGCGCTTCCATGCTGGGCGCGCCGCATGGCGTGATGGAGCTGTCCACCATCGCCGGCGGCAGTGCCACCGCACAGCCCGCGCCGGCGGCACCACTGCCAAGCCGCATCATCCTGTGGGACGAGATGCGCCGTGGTGGTGCTGTGGGCGGTGTGGCACCAATCCTGATCGGGCCAGGTGCTTCCAATACGGTGACATCGCGATGATGCGCGCGGGACTGGGCCTGGCCATGCTGCTGCTGGCGGCGTGCAATGAACAACCGGCCGCAACCGCGCCGCGCGCCGAAGCCGCGCTGACCGCAGCGCAGGTGCCGCCTGGCGCGCAGCGTGTCTCGGGTGCCGAATACCGTCGGCTGGTCTTCGGCAATTCGCTGGAACGGCGCATGGCCAGTGGTGCGGAGATGCTGATCTTCGTCGATTCCAACGGTCGGCAGAACCTGCGTATTCGTGGCGTGGATGGGCGCGATGGCCGCGACCAGGGCACGCTGTCATTGAACGGTGACCAGGTGTGTTCGCGTTGGTCGCGCATTGATGCGGGGCGGCAGAGCTGCTTCGCCTATTTCCTGTTCGAAGGCGCGCTGGTGGCTGTGGACCTGACCGGCGAGCTGCAGCCGACGCGTTTCGAACTGCGGCCTGGCAACCCGGGCGGGCTATAGCCCAAGCATCCAGCCCAAGCCGTGGGCAGTTCTGGCTGGCACGGCGCCACCCCGCGCAGTTCGGGCCTTCATTCGGCCATGATGGCGCGGCATATGCGCGCCATGCCCGATACCATTGAACGCATCGACGCCGCCGCCCTCGCAGCGCCGCTCGAACTCACCATCCTGATGCCCTGCTTGAATGAGGCGGAAACACTGGCCGCCTGCATCGACAAGGCGATGGGTTATCTCGCGCGCAGCGGTGTGCGCGGAGAGGTGTTGATCGCCGATAATGGCAGCACCGATGGCAGCCAGGACATCGCGCGCAGCTTGGGCGCGCGCGTGGTGCCGGTCTCGCGCCGCGGCTATGGCGCCGCGCTGATCGCGGGTATCGAGGCCGCGCGCGGCCGCTTCGTCATCATGGGCGACAGCGATGACAGCTACGACTTCACCAGCCTGGATCCCTTCGTCGAAAAACTGCGCGAGGGGCACCAGCTGGTCATGGGCAACCGCTTCCTGGGCGGTATCGCGCCAGGCGCCATGCCGCCCTTGCATCGCTACCTGGGCAACCCGGTGCTGACGGCGATCGGGCGCATCTTTTTCGGCAGCCCGGTGCGCGATTTCCATTGCGGCCTGCGCGGCTTTGACCGCGAGTCGATCCTCGCACTCGGCCTGCGCTCCACGGGGATGGAATTCGCCTCCGAAATGGTGGTGAAGGCGACCGTGCAAAAACTGCGCCTGATCGAAGTGCCGACCACTTTGTCCCCCGACGGCCGTTCGCGCCCGCCGCATCTGCGCAGCTGGCGCGACGGCTGGCGGCATCTGCGATTCCTGCTGGCCTTCTGCCCGCGCTGGCTGTTTCTGCTGCCGGGCATAGCACTCTTCGCGCTGGGGGCGGCGGCGATGGCGCTGCTGCTGCCGGGTGCGGCATCCGTGGGCGGCATCACCTTCGATGTCCACACGCTGCTCTATGCGGCGGGTGCGATGGTGCTGGGCTTCCAGGCCATGCAGTTCTGGGCCTTCACGCGCATCTATGGCGCGCTGGATGGCGTGGTGCCGCCTGACCCCTGGCTTGCGCGCATGACCGCGAAGGGTGTCTTGGAACCGGCGTTGATCGCGGGCGGCGCGCTGGTGCTGGTTGGCCTTGGCATGGGTGCTGCGTCGGTCGCGATCTGGGGTGCGAGCGAGTTCGGGCCGATCACCACTTCCGCGCCGATGCGGCTTGCCATCGGGTCGGTCACGGCGATGATCCTGGGTGTGCAGCTGGCCTTTGGTGGCTTCTTCGTCACCGTGCTGGATATGCTGCGGGCGCGGTGATCCCGGGCATGATCCGCGAGGGCGGCACGCCGCAGCGGTGAATCATCCCCGCAAAGCACTGGCGGTGTGATCCTGCGCCAGCTGGTCACGCCGCGGTGGTCTGGCGACCAGCACAGCCGCCAGCGGCAGCAACCAGATGATGCGCGCCTGGTAACGGTAGTGCGGCTTCGACAAGCCGCCACCGACGAAGGCATTGGCCGCGAGTGCCGCCAGCACGCACAGCACCAGCGCATAGCCCTCGCGCCAACGCGCGCGCACGGCGCGCCACAGGCCGAAGCCTGCCAGCGCCACCGCCAGCAGCAGCACCAGGCCATGCGGCGCGCGCAGCGGCACGGCGATGGCCTCCAGCCGGTTGCTGAACTGCATGGCGTTGCGCATCGCCAGTTGTTCGCTCAGCGGAAAACCCTCGGGGATCACCAGATTCGTCAGGTCCGGCAGGTCCTGCGGCGCGAACATGTCGTCGATCAGCACCATGAAGAACTGCCGCACCGTGTTCAGCGCGATGGCGCGCGCGACATCCAGCGGATAGGCGCGCAGTGTTTCGCCCACGATCTGTTGCGCCTCGCGCGCGATGCTCTCGGCACCCCACAGGCGATAGGTGCCGTCCTCATTGCGGTTCATCGGGCTGCCGGGGCCCCAGAGGAAGCGGTCGCTGTCCATCGGCATCTCCGCGATGAAATGGCAGAGATGCCAGCCGGCATCGGGGCAGCGCGCGCGCAGCAATTGTACCGCCGTGCCGTCATCCTGCAGGCGCGCCAGCATGAAGACGGAGCCGTGCGGGGAGAGTGTCGCGCGGCCGAAATACTGTTGGTTCGCGACCATCAATGTGGCGACGGCGAGCGCGATAGGGGCGGCCGCGCGCAGCACCGGAAGCGGGCGCAGCCGCAGCACCGCGATCACCACCAGCAACGCCAGCGCGATCGGCAGATGCGACAGATGCACCGCGATACCGATGGCCGCGACCGCGCCCAGGCCCAGCATTTCCGCGCGCTTCAGCCGCGCCTCGCCAAAGCCCAAGCCGTAGATGCACAGTGCTACCAGTGGCGCGAAGACATCGGGCATGATCATCGCGGTGAACCAGGGCTGGCTGGTCAACGCCGCCAGCGCGGCGCAGAGCGCCAGGTGCAACCACGGCCGCGCCGCACCACGCACAACGCGTTGCGTCACCCACAGCACCCATGATGTCACCGCGCCCTGCGCCAGCGTTGGCGCCCACAGCGTAATGCCTTGATGGAAGAGCGCGATCAGCGGGCCATAGGCGGGCGTCTTGTCCCACGGCGCCTCGCCGGTGATGGTGTGCAGCAGATAGGCGCCGGCATCGACAAACAGCAGCGGATAGCCGTTCAGCAGCGCGGGCCACACCAGGATCGGTGCGGCAATCAGAACGGCGATGACAGGATGCATGGCCGCGCGTTACGCGGTGCGCGCCAACCAGTCCAGCAGCAAAGCGTTGAAGAATTCGGCGCATTCGACATTGGGCAGGTGCATCGCACCCGGCACCAGATGGAAGCGGCCGTTCTGGACAAGTGCGGCGATGCGTTCGCCCTCGGCGGGCGGCACGGCGTGGTCGTGTTCGCCGCAGACGACGGCGATGGGGAGTGCCAGGCGCGGGAGATGCGGGACGTGGTCGAAGGCGCTGATGGCCTCGGCGCAACCGGCGTAGCCATCCGCGTGGGTGGCGGCGATGGTGGCGAGAATTTCGGCGGCGCGTGTGGGGTGGGCGGCGATGTAGGCGGGCGTCAGCCAGCGCCCCAGCGTGGCCTGTGCGATCGAGGCGCAGGAGCGCGTGGCGCGCACCTCGCGGATGCGCGGGCCCCAGATGGCGTCGGCGTTGGGCAGGGATTGCGGCAGCGCGTCGCAGATCATGACACTGCGCAGGCGCGTGGGGTGCGCGAGTGCCAGCGCCTGGCCGACCATGCCGCCGAGCGACAGGCCGACATAATCCACGGTGGCGATGCGCGCGGCGTCGAGCACGGCCACCACATCCTGCGCCAGCCCCGCCATGCTGTAGGCGCCTGCGCGCGCAGCACTGCCACCATGGCCCGGCAGGTCCAGGCGCAGCACGCTGTGGCCCGCATTCAGCAAGGGCAGCATCTGCTCGCGCCACATGCCGGTATCGGCGGCCAGGCTGTGGACCAGGCAGACCACGCGGCCATCGCGCGGGCCGATCAGATCGTAGTGGAGGCCTTGGGCGGTCAGCATGGCGCGGTTTCCGCGAAAAGCCATTCGCGCGTGGTGGCGTCGCAATGCGGGGCGACGGTGTCGCGCACACGCGCGTGGTAGGCGTTGATCCACGCGCGTTCGGCCGCGGTCAGCAGCGCGGTCGCGATCAGCGCGCGGCAGTATGGCGCCAGCGTCAGCGTCTCGAATTCCAGGAAGGGTTTTGCCTGGTCCGCGCGCGGCGTGGCGTCGCGCACCAACAACAAATTCTCGATGCGGATGCCGTAGGCGCCGGGGAGATAAAAACCAGGTTCGTCGGAGAGGATCATCCCCGCCACCAGCGCCACGTTTTTCGCCGCGCGCGAAAACGCCGCCGGCCCTTCATGCACGGACAAAAAGCTGCCCACGCCATGCCCCGTGCCATGGTCGTAATCCAGCCCCGCATCCCACAAAGGCCGGCGCGCCAGCGCATCCAGATGCGGCCCGGCGACCCCTTTCGGGAAGCGCGCGGTGCCAAGCGCGATATGGCCTTGCAGCACGCGCGTATACCGCTCGCGCAAGCTCTCCGGCGCCGCACCCGGCCCGGACCACAGCGTGCGCGTGATGTCCGTCGTGCCGTCCTGGTACTGCCCGCCGCTGTCGATCAGGTAGCACTCGTTCGGGTGGATGGCGCGGTTGGTCTCGGCGCTCGCGCGGTAATGCACGATCGCGCCGTTCGGACCAGCGCCGGAAATCGCCGGGAAGCTTTCGCCCTGGAACAGCGCGACCTCGCGGCGGAATGCGAGCAATTGCTCGGCCGCCGAAATCTCGGTCAGGCCACCCCCCGGCGCCTCCCGCGCAAACCACGCCAGGAAACGCGCCATCGCCACCGCGTCACGCGCATGGGCATCGCGCGCGCCCTGTTGTTCCACCGCGTTCTTGGTCGCGCGCGGCATGCGACACGGGTCATCGCCAACAACCGGTTCCGCGCCGGCATCGCGCAGCGTGCGCGCAAACCACGCCGGTGTCGCATCCGCATCGCAGCGCACGCGCTTGCCGCGCAACGCACCCAGTGCGGCGGGCAGCGTCGCGCGGTCCGCCACATCCACCGCATTGCCCAGATGCGTGCGCACCTCGGCCGGCAGTTTGGCCGGCGGCATGAACAACTGCACCGAGGCGTCATCGCGCAATACCGCAAAACCCAGCGCCAGCGGCGTATTGGCCAAATCCGCGCCGCGAATATTCAGCAGCCAGGCGATGGAATGCGGGTCCGCCAGCACCGCCGCGGCATGGCCATCGCGGCGCAATTCGGCCGCCGCATCCTCGCGCTTGGCCACCGCCTCGCGGCCCGAGAATTGCGCCGCATGCACGCGCGCGGGTGCGGCCGGCGGGGCAGGGCGGTCGGCCCACACCGCATCGATCGGGTTGGCCGTCAGCGGCACCAGAGTCACACCCGAAAACCGCGCCAGCGCCGCTTCCGTATGCACCCACGGGTCATAGGCGACGCGCAGCCCCGCGCCATGCTGGCGCAGCCATTCATGCGGTGGTTCGTCGATCAAATGGCGGCGTTCCCACAGCGCCGCATCGGTCTGTTGCGCGACCTGCGTGGTGTAGCGGCCGTCGGTGAAAATCGCCGCCCGGCCGGCCAGCACCACCGCCATTCCGGCGCTGCCGGTAAACCCCGACAGCCAGGCCAGGCGCTCGCCCGAAGGTGCGACATATTCGCCGAGATACTCGTCCGAGCGGGGGACCAGGAAGCCATCGACATCGAGGCGGGCCAGTTCGGCGCGAAGCGCGGCCAAGCGTTGGGCGTGGGTCATAAGGGACTTTGTGGACCATGGCGGCGGATGATTCCAGTGGCATTCGATATGCCATTGAAGTAGATAAATGCCATTCAGTCATGGAGATGGCAGATGGGGTATGTGTCGACCACAATTGACGGCGCCGGTCGTTTCGTCGTGCCCAAGGACATGCGCCTTGCACTGGGCCTGGAGAGCGGCGGGGAGCTGATGCTCTCGGTGCGCGACGGCGCGCTGATCGCGATGACGCGCGCCGAGGCGCTGCGCCGTTTGCAGGTGGCGTTGCTCGACGCCAAGCCCGGCGCTCCTTTGTTGTCCGAGGAACTGATCGCCGAGCGCCGCCAGGAAGCCGCGCGCCTGGCCGAGCGTGGCTGACTGGCTGCTCGACGCCTCCGCCCTGCTGGCCGCGGCGCAGAACGAGCCCGGCGGCGAGATGGTGGCGGCCGTGCTGGACCGCGCCGCGATATCGGCGGTGAACGCATTGGAGGTCATGGCGGCGCTGGCCCGCCGCCTGGGTGACCAGGACGCGCGCGAGCGCTTCGCCATGCTGGCCCTGCCCGTGCTGCCCTTCACGCAAGCCGAGGCCAGCATCGCCCAGCCCCTGCTGCGCGCGCATCGCGGCGTGTTGTCGCTGGGCGATGCGGCGTGCCTGGGCACCGCACTGGCCACCGCGCGCCGCGTGCTGACTGCGGACCGCGCCTGGACCACGCTTGGCCTGGACCTGGACATCCGCCTGATCCGGCCATGACAAAGCGCGCGATAGCGCCTATCTGCACCGCACAACGCCGCGCGGCCATCCAGCCGCCGCTCAACACACCCCAAGGCCCATGACCGATACGCCGCTCGACCGCATCCGCAATTTCTCGATCATCGCGCATATCGACCACGGCAAATCCACGCTGGCCGATCGGCTGATCCAGACCACCGGCACCATCGCCGCCCGTGACATGACCGAGCAGGTGCTCGACAACATGGACATCGAGAAGGAGCGCGGCATCACCATCAAGGCGCAGACCGTGCGCCTAGCCTACAAGGCCAATGATGGGCTGATCTATACGCTGAACCTGATGGACACGCCGGGCCATGTGGACTTCGCCTATGAGGTGAGCCGCAGCCTGGCGGCCTGCGAGGGTTCGCTGCTGGTGGTCGATGCGTCGCAGGGTGTGGAAGCACAGACGCTGGCCAATGTGTACCAGGCGATCGATGCCGGGCATGAGATCGTGCCGGTGCTGAACAAAATTGATTAGCCGGCTGCCGAGCCTGACCGGG
>JAAFHD010000180.1 GCA_013298245.1 Alphaproteobacteria bacterium | reverse complement strand
CCATGCGAATGACGGATATCGCGATACCGTGCCAGCGCAGGCAAGGCCCCCACAAGTTCGTATCGTATCAATCTACGTCCATTGACAAAAACGATACATGCTGCGACACGGTGGGTATGAGACGCGCCCTGACGACCTCCGCCACTGCCGTGCCCAAGGTGGCGCCACGCTTCGTGGCCTATTACCGGGTCAGCACAGACGGCCAGGCCCGCTCAGGGCTGGGCTTGGACGCGCAGCGCGAAGCCGTGCTGGCCTACCTCAACGGCGGGGCGTGGGAGCTGGTGGCGGAACTGACCGAAGCCGAGAGCGGGCGGAACAGCGATAGGCCAGAACTGGCCAGGGCGATGGCCCTCTGCCGCGCCTACGGAGCCAAGCTGGTGATCGCCAAGCTGGACCGGCTCTCTCGCGACGCTCACTTCCTGCTGGGCTTGCAGAAGGCTGGCGTGCCGTTCGTAGCTGCTGACATGCCCCATGCGGACAGCCTGACGGTGGGCATCCTGGCCCTCGTGGCCCAGAAGGAAGCCGAGATGATCAGCGCCCGGACCAAGGCAGCCTTGGCCGCCGCGAAGGCCCGTGGCAAGGCCCTGGGCGGCTTCCGCGCTGGTGCGTTCGTCACGCCCGAAGCCCGCCAGAAGGCAGCCGAGGCGAAGACCAGCGCAGCCGCCGTAAAGGCCCGGGACATCCTCCCCGCCATCCGTGAGGCTCAGGCATCCGGGGCCACATCCCTGCGCCAGATTGCCGCCGTGCTGACCCAGCGCGGCATGCCCACCCCTAGCGGGACCGTGAGGGCCTGGAATGCTGCCCAGGTTCAAAGAGTTCTTGGCCACGCCACCAAGGCGCCCGGCACCCAAGCCGCACCTCCCTAATGCCGCTCTAACAAGGCGCGGCACTACTGTCGGCGCTGCAAGCGGTCCATTTGCCTGCGTTCGCTGTCGGGAATCGGGTTGGGAGAGCGCAGGTCGCTCGGCTCGACAAAAGAGCCGGAACCGGCAGGCCGTTGAAACGGGCCGAAGTGCGAAGGGATTGTTGGCAGCGCAGCTTCACGGGCCACGCGCGCTTCTTCCGCACGAACACGGGCATGCGCAATGGGTGCTTCGCAACCGTCTCGCGTGTAAAAGAAAAGGGCTGGCGCGCTGCCCGTTAGAACGACTACCACTGGATGGCCGTGCAGCGTTTCTTCACGCCAAGTCACCGGCAGGATGGCTATCGCAGCCCGCTGGTGTTGGATGTAGACCGCCGGCGACAGGTGTGTGCCACCGCCGCGCTGACACCCGGTCCAGTTCCGCCCATCCCTTGCGTCAGTGGGATACTGGGCAGAAAAGGGGCTGCGAACAGGCACCCACCATTCAGTCTGCGCGGAAGCTGAATTCAGCCCGAGCGCGAGCGCAAGTCCTACGAAAGCTGCCTTAACCATGTAGTGCTCCCGGTGTTCCGGGGGTCATTATGCAGCCTGCGTTTCCATTCGCCAGCAGAGTTGCGCCAAACGACCGGCACCGACTGCCGCCAAGACCCCTGGAAACGCGCAGGACGGGTGAGGCGGGCTGGGCGCCTCTGGGGCGGCATCCGCGCCACTCATTGATGCCCGTGGTCATCCTAGGGGCCGCGCGGGGCATCCGCAGGCGGCCGATGAACACACCGGCCCGCAAGACGGTTTCCCGGTTTTCTGCCGCCCGCCAATTACCCCGCCCTTTTGGAGACAGTCCCCGCCCAGCCGCCGCCGAGCCGCGACTACCCGTGGCCTGCCTCCCCCCGCGCAATGAAGCGCCGGGGCGCAAGGAACCTCCCATGAACGACTATTCCGCTGGCGACGACTTCGCCTTTGACGACAACGGCGCAAGCTGGCGCCACATCACCCCGGACGGGGAGCCGCCTTTCCAGTGCCATGCCCCGGGCCTTGAATGGGTGCCCACCACGGACATCGTAGAAGACCCCAATCTCAAGGCCCGCGAGGAAACCGGCCCGCCCACCGTGCTGCGCTACAGAGACGCGATGCAGGCGGGGGCCAAGTTTCCGCCGCTGACTGTGGCTCGCGTGGGTGGCGTGCTGTGCCTGGTGGACGGCTTCCACCGCTTGAAGGCAGTGCGGCGTCTGGGCGCCCGCATGGTGCCCGTGACGATGCTACAGGATGGCGCCACCAGCGATGACGCATTTTTCGCGGCCGTAACGGCAAACTTGACCCACGGGCGCGGTCTCTCGCGTGAGGAACGGCGGGCAGCGTTCCGCCGCTATCTGGACACCGGGCGGCACTTGTATCGCCGCACGACCCGCAGCGGGAAGCCCACCGGCCGCATGCTGGTGAAGAGCTTGCGCGAGATGGCCGCTGACTTCGGGGGCGGCTTCTCGCACATGACGGTCAAGGGCTACCTCGCCGCAATGGCGCCGGACATCCTACGACGCATCGGGAAGCCCGCCGGCAGGCGCGGTGACGACCAGGAAGCCGCCGCCGAAGACACAGCGCGCCAGGACGCCGCGCGGCTGGTGGAACTGGTGGCGACCAAGGTGGGCGAAACTGTCGCGGCGGCCACTCAGGGCCTCGCCAGCCTGCCGCCTGACATAGCCCAGGAAACGCGCGGGCGCCTTGGGGAGACCCTCGGTGGCGGGCTGGCAGACCTACTGTCGGGCGCGGGGGTAGCGCCGAAAATGCCATCTTCCCCGGGCCACGCAATCTGCACCCCAGAAGACCCGTTCTTCTGAACCCTCGGTGGCCCGCAAGGCGCCGATGGTGTGCAGCAGGGAAACGTTTGATAGATCAATGGGATACAGCCAAGGTGGTAAATTGACCACTCAGGGGCGCAGAGCGCCGGTATCCCCTTGATGCGCCAAATGAAAATCGGGGCTGTGCAGCGGGGCCACGCAAAGGCGCAACTCGGCCGCACCTCCAGATGTGAGGCGCCCGTAGGGCGGGGGAAATTGCCCGCAGGCACATCATCGCCAGCGCCGGCCAACTATCCACCATCGCGATTAACCCTCTGATGTTGTTGATCTTTGTGTGCTGCCTTGCTTTTTTGGTCGCGCTGCCATCCGGGCAGTGAACCCTGAAGGAATCAAGCGCATGACGATCAGAACAGCGAACTTTGAGCTGGACATTTCCCTCCGCTCCCCGGCGATCTTCATCCGGGCTGGGCGGCTGTTCGAGGTGTATTGGTCGCGGACGATGCGGGCGTTTGACTGGCGACCGCACCAAGGCGCCAGACAGGGCCTAGGTTGATCGAGTGGGGGCCACATGCGCCCCCGCCGCATCCCTTTCGGCCGCTGCCAGCGGCGGGACGGGGCTGGGGATTTTTCGAAGGTCAACGAGAACCTCCGCAGGCATCCCGCGAAAGCCCCTCCCATATCCCGCCCCCGCATTGCGCGGGTTGCTGCGCCCCGTGAGCGCGTCTACCACCTCCGGGTCCGCCCGCACCTTGCGGAGTTCGTCCTGCATTCGGTGGCGCCAGGAATGCGATGGGGCGGTGCCCTGCTTGGTGACGGCCGCTATGCGCCTGACCCATCGACCGTGGGCATTGGTTGCAGTCGGCGTTCGTGTGCCATTCGGCGCCGGATTGAGATCGGGAAACAGCGGCCCGTCTGGGGAATTTGGTAAGCCCGCGACGTATCTGAGAAACCCCTCTGCCACCACGGCAGGATGAATGGGAACCATACGTTGAAAGATTGGGTTCTTTCCCTTCCGACCCGCTAAGGGGACAAAAATCAGAACATCAACCCCACCATCTTGCCGAACGTCGCAGCGGCGCATCTCAACGATCTCGCTGATGCGGGCGCCACTAAACGCCAGCAGCCAAGGCAACCACCGCTTCCACCCGGTCTCCGAGCGCGCTGCCACCAAGATGCGGACTGCGTCCGCGTCGTCGTATCCCTCCCTCGGATTCTCTGGGCGCGACCCAGGCCGGGGCGCCATATCAGCAAATGGGTTGCCGACAAGTAGACCCTGCTTAACAGCCCATTTGCACAGCGTGCCGCATGACGTGATGTCATCATTCACCGTGCCTAGCGAAAGTGCCTGAGTGTTGAGGCGATGCTCCTTGAAGCGCACAACATCAGCTTTGGAGATACGGCGCATATCATCCACGCCCACGAAGCTGACAATTCGGTGCAGTGCCCCGCGATACTTCTTCACCGTGTTGTCTGCCGGCGCATTCTCGGCGTGCCACTTGGCCAGAAGCTCCTCGGCGGTGAGTGGCGCAACAGGCACGGCGCAACCCGACGCAGGCGCGGGATATTTGGCTAGCTGTTCATCCGGCCCATAGTCGCCACCGGCGCGCCTCGCCATCGTTTGGTGGAAGCGCAGGCGCACACGGAAGAACTCCAAGGCGAACCGCTGGGCGCTGTCAGGGTCCGCCGCAATGCCCAGCCTGAGAAGCTCATCCGCCCCAGCCTTCCGTCCGCGCGCATTCAGGACGTAATCGCCGCCGTCCCCTGCCGCTTCGGTGGCCGCTTCATCGCACTCAGACTCGGCCAGCGCGCTCAGCGCAGCTCCCCAACCATCGGGGTCCCCTGGGCTGTCTTCGTGCGCGCGAACCTGGGCGGCATACCACTCCCCGCACAGCGCCAATATGCGGCGCTGCGACAGGTGTTCTGTCTGCCCCCTCAGAAGACCCCACGCCGCCTTGATTTGTCCTTCCCACTCGGCAAGCAACTGGGCGTTGAGGCGCTTCGCGTCAGCCGGTTCGGCGGTGCCCGTTGAGCGCACGAACTCAGTCTGATCATTGAAGATGGGCCGCAGCTTGACCGGAATCACCTTGCGGGCAAGCAGGTTTCGGGTGTGTGGGCGCTTCGTAGGGCGGGACATCGGCAGGACCACTTTGGACAACCCCTTTGGACAAGGAGGGCCGTCCCTAACCCTTGAGTAGGCTGCATTTCCCGCGAAAACAAGAGCATGGAATGGTGCTGCCAGAGAGGATTGAACTCTCGACCTCTCCCTTACCAAGGGAGTGCTCTACCACTGAGCTACGGCAGCAAGCGGCCGGTTCCTAGGCGAAAGCCCTGCGCGGCGCAACCCGCAGATTGGCGCAACCTGCGCGGCTAGGATTTCGTTAACCAGTTTCGCGCTATTCTGGCCCCGCTACAAAGGCGATGAATGATGCGACGCGAAAACCGATTGGACGCGCGGGCACGCGAGCTGTGCCTGGCCGCCGGTGGCGAGCCGGAAGCGCGAATCCCCAACCCCGCCAAGCCCGACAAGACCATGCCCGCCTGGACCGCCTTCCGCGATGCCGCGCGGGCGGAGATGAATGAAGCCGCGTCCCTCTCGCTGCGCGCGAGCCTGGGGCCGCAGCCCGCCGCCTATCAGGACGCGCCACTGCTGGTGCTGGGCGAGCATGAAACCAGCACCATCGAGCAGATGCGCAGCTGCATGATGGTGGGCCAGGTGGTGGGCGCCGCCCTCTGCGCGGACGGGCATCTTGGCTATGCGCAGCCGGTGGGCGCAGCCATCGCCTATGAGGGGCAGATCAGCGTCTCCGGCGTCGGCTTCGATATCGGCTGCGGCAACCTGGCGGTGAAGCTGGACACGCGGCGCGCCGATATCGCCGGCCGCGAAGCTGCCATCCTGGCCGATATCCGGGCGCATATCTCCTTCGGCGTCGGCCGCGCCAATGCCGAACGCGCCGAACACCCCGTGCTGGACGATGAAGACGCCTGGCGCGCCGCCGGCCGGCAAAGCTACCGCCAGAAGGCGGCCGCCCAGCTCGGCACCGTCGGCAGCGGCAACCACTATGTGGATTTGATGGAGGACGAGGCGGGCCATGTCTGGATCGGCGTGCATTTCGGCAGCCGGGGCCTGGGCCACACCACAGCCACCCAATTCCTGAAACTGGCCGGCGGGCAGGAGGGGATGCACGTGCCGCCCACCGTGCTGGACGAGAATTCCGATCTCGGCGCCCAATACATCGCGGCGATGGAGCTGTCCGGCCGCTACGCCCATGCCGGGCGCGAATGGGTGGTGGAGCGCGTGCGCCAGATCATCGGCGGCACCGTGCAGGACAGCATCCACAACCACCACAACTACGCCTGGCGGGAAGAACATGGCGGCCGCCCGCTCTGGGTCGTGCGCAAGGGCTGCACGCCGGCCTTTCCCGGCCAGCGCGGCTTCGTGGGCGGCTCCATGGGCGATGACGCGGTGATCCTGCAAGGCATCGACAGCCCGACCAGCGCGGCCTCGCTCTACAGCACCATCCATGGCGCCGGGCGCGTCTTCGGCCGCCGCGAAGCCATGCGCCGCTTCAGCCGCGCGCAGATGGATGCCTGGCTGCAGGAACGCGGGGTGCTGCTCTCGGGCGGCGATCTGGATGAAAGCCCGATGGCCTATCGCCGCCTGCCGGAGGTGCTGGCGCACCACGCCGGCACGGTGCGCGTGCTGCACCGGCTGCGCCCCTTCGTGGTGGCGATGGCGGGCGATGGGGAATACGACCCCTTCAAGGATTGACGGCAGGTCGGCCCCGCGCCACCCCACGCCCATGGCCCAGAAGCCCCCGCCGCCGTCCAAGGAAGACCGCCTGGCCGCGGCGCTGCGCGCCAATCTGCACCGCCGCAAGGCGCAGGCCCGCGCGCGGGAAACCCCGCCGCCCCCGCCCAAGCCCGAGGAAAAGAAGTAGCGCGGTTGCACCCCCCTCCCCCCTGGTCTATCCGGGCGGCCCAACGCAACGCGCCAGGCCCCGCCACCCATGCCCATCATGCCCGACAGCTGGATCCGCCGCATGGCGACGGAACACGGCATGATCGAACCCTTCGTCGAAGCGCAGCAGCGCCAGGGCGTGATCAGCTATGGCGTGTCCAGCTACGGCTATGACGCGCGGGCGGCCGCCGAATTCAAGATCTTCACCAATGTGGACAACGCCATCGTTGACCCCAAAAGCTTCGATGACACCGGCTTCGTCACGCGCACCAACGACGTGTGCATCATCCCGCCCAATTCCTTCGTGCTGACCCACACGGTCGAATACTTCCGCATCCCGCGCGATGTGCTGGTGATCTGCCTCGGCAAATCAACCTATGCGCGCTGCGGGCTGATCGTGAACGTCACCCCCCTGGAGCCCGAATGGGAAGGCCAGGTCACGATCGAAATCAGCAACACCACGCCCCTGCCCGCCAAGGTCTACGCCAACGAAGGCATCTGCCAGTTCCTGTTCCTGAAGGGCGATGCGCCGCCTGAAGTCAGCTACAAGGACCGCCGCGGCAAATACATGGGCCAGCGCGGCGTCGCGCTGCCGAGGCTGTGATCGCCAGGGCGCAC
>JAAFHD010000018.1 GCA_013298245.1 Alphaproteobacteria bacterium | reverse complement strand
TTGATGCAGTCAACCATTCTCCATAGCCTGCACGCAATCACGGAGGATATCGCCCATGCAACGCCGCGCCCTGCTGCTATCCGCGCTGGCCATGCCGGCCTTCGCACAGCGCTTCCCTGACCGTCCTGTTCGCATGCTGATCCCCTTCGCCGCCGGCGGCCCGGCGGACCTGCTGGGGCGCATCTTTGCCGACAGTTTCGGCCAGGCGCTGGGCGGCACGGTGGTGGTGGAACCGCGCCCCGGTGCTGGCGGCGGCACCGCGCTGGAAGCCGCCGCACGCGCCGCACCCGATGGCCATACGCTGGTGCTGGCCGGTGCTGGCGGATTGTCGGTCGTGCCCTTCCTGGGCCCCATGCCGATCGATGTGCTGCGCGACCTGGCGCACATCACTTTGGTCGCGCGCGTGGTGCAGGCGATCGCGGTGCACCCGGCCAGCGGCATCACCGATGTCGCGTCGCTGGTGGCTACGATGCGCGCGCGGCCTGGCGGCGGCACCTATGGCTCGGCAGGCGTTGGCAGCACCACACATCTGGGCGCGGCGATGCTGGCGCGCGAGGCCGGCTTCGAAGCCACCCACGTCCCCTATCGCGGCATCGCGCCGGCCCTGACCGACCTGATCGGACGGCGGGTGGATTTCGTCATCGCCGATCTGCCGGCGCTGCGTGGCCAGGTGGATGCCGGCGCGCTGCGCCTGATCGCGCTGACCACCAGCGCGCGCACGCCCGCCTTGCCGCCGATACCCACCACCGCCGAACTCGGCCTGCCGCGCGTGAATTCGGATAATTGGTACAGCCTGGCCGCACCCGCCACGCTGCCCGCGTCACTGCGCGATACCATCACCCAGGCCGCCGCCACCGCGTTGCGTGACCCGCGCGTCGTTTCCGAATTCGCGCGCAACGGCGCGCTGGCCGCGCCGCTTTCGGCCGAACAGACCGTCGATTTCATCCGGTCCGAACAGGCGAAATGGGCGCCACTCGTGCGCGAAACCGGCGCCGCGCAGAACTAGCGAATCAAATCCCTATACGCATGCCAGGTGGCATGCCCGATCAACGGCCACACCAGCGCCAACCCCAGGAAAAACGGCAGCAGCGACAGCCCCGTCAACACCACGATCAACGCCGCCCAGAACACCGATGCAGCCGGGTTCGCCAGCACCGCCTGGCCCGATCGGATGATCGCCTCGATCACGCTCAGTTCCGGCTTGTCCACCAGCATCGGGATGGAAAACGCGGTGATGATGAAGGCCGCCGCCGCCAGCGCAGCACCCGCCAGCGTGCCGACGATCAGGAAGGGCAGGAATTGTTCTGAACGCAGCATGGCCAGCGGCAGCGCCTCCATCGACATCCCCCCGCCCATGCCGAAGAACAGCAGGAAGATCAGCCCCGCCACGCGCACCCAGAACAGGTGCAGCAACAGCAGCGCCACACCCATCAAACCCAGTTGCGATGCGTTGCGCCCGAAGCCTTCGCGCAGCGCCACCGTCAGGGAAATTTCCTCGCCCGCTTCCCGGCGCCGGCTGGTTTCGTAAAGCCCCGCAGCCAGCAGCGGCGCCACCAGAAAGAAGCCAGCGCTTAAAGGCAGGATCATCCATGGCCGATCCAGATGCAGCAGGATCGCGCC
This sequence comes from Alphaproteobacteria bacterium, assembly GCA_013298245.1. Lineage (GTDB taxonomy): Bacteria > Pseudomonadota > Alphaproteobacteria > Acetobacterales > Acetobacteraceae > Rhodovarius. Next base: position 17,484 of record JAAFHD010000018.1, on the reverse strand, counting down.
CATCATCCAACCCGCCGCGGTCAACGCCGCGCCGATGGAAAACCCCACATGCGGTGCCGCCCATAAATCGCGCCAGCCGGCCGCCAGCCATTGCCACGGCCGGTCCACCGGCACGGCGCCCGTCTTCGCGCTGCTGCTCGCCTGGATCATGCCGGGTTCCTCCTGGCCGCGACAATTCCGCACCCCATTCGTCGCCGCCTTGATCCGGATCAAAGCGCGCCCCGCATGACCCAGGCCAAATCCGCGCCAGTTGGATTGAGGAAGACAGCATGGCCATCGACAGCGCCACGGCGCAGCCACCGCCCACCTATGTGGAGGACGCGATCCGCGCCTTCACCATCGCCACCATGTTCTGGGGCTGCGTGGGTTTCCTGATGGGCGTGGTGATCGCGCTGCAACTGGCCTTCCCGCTGCTGAACCTCGATCTGGAATGGACCACCTTCGGCCGGCTGCGCCCGGTGCACACCAGTGCCGTCATCTTCGCCTTCGGCGGCAATGCGCTGCTGACCACCAGCCTCTACATCGTGCAGCGCACCTGCCGCGCGCGGCTGTTCGGCGGCGATGACATGGCCTGGTTCCTGTTCTGGGGCTATCAGTTCTTCATCGTGATGGCGGCGTTGGGCTATGTGCTCGGCGTCACGCAGGGCAAGGAATACGCGGAGCCCGAATGGTATGTGGACCTGTGGCTGACACTGGTCTGGGTGCTCTACCTGGTCGCCTTCGGCGGCACGCTGGTGAAGCGCGAAGAGCCACACATCTACGTCGCCAACTGGTTCTTCCTGGCCTTCATCATCACCGTGGCCATCCTGCATATCGGCAACAACCTGGCGCTGCCGGTCAGCTTCGGTCACTCCCGTTCCTACGGTGTCGCATCCGGCGTGCAGGATGCGATGATCCAGTGGTGGTACGGCCATAACGCGGTGGGTTTCTTCCTGACCGCGGGCTTCCTCGGCATCATGTACTACCTCATCCCGAAGCAGGCGGATCGGCCGGTCTATTCGTATCGGCTGTCGATCGTGCACTTCTGGGCGCTGATCTTCCTCTATATCTGGGCGGGTCCGCACCACCTGCACTACACCGCGCTGCCCGACTGGGCGCAGACGCTGGGGATGGTGTTTTCCATCATGCTCTGGATGCCGTCCTGGGGCGGCATGATCAACGGGCTGATGACGCTCTCGGGCGCGTGGGACAAGCTGCGCACCGACCCCGCGCTGCGCTTTTCGGTCGCGGCTGTCGGCTTCTATGGCATGTCCACCTTCGAAGGCCCGGTCATGTCCATCAAGGCGGTGAACGCGCTGTCGCACTACACCGACTGGACCATCGGCCATGTGCATTCGGGTGCCATGGGATGGGTCGGCTTCATCACCTTCGGCGCGGTGTATTTCCTGGTGCCGCGGCTGTGGAACCGGCCCGCGATGTACTCCACGCGGCTGATCTCCTGGCACTTCTGGATCGCCACACTTGGCATCGTTCTCTACATCACCGCGATGTGGGTGTCGGGCATCATGCAGGGCCTGATGTGGCGCGCGACCGACGAGTTCGGCTTCCTGCAATTCAGCTTCGTCGAAACCGTCGCGGCGATGCACCCCTACTACGTCATCCGCGCGCTGGGGGGCATCATGTACCTCTCGGGCGCGCTGATCATGGCCTACAACATGTGGCGGACCATCCGCGGCGAGGTCGAACCCGCGCGCGCATCCGCCATCCCCGCCCGCACCGTCGCGGCTGAATGAGAGGGATGACCAGGATGTTCCGTTTCCTCCGTGACCATGGGGTCATTGAACGCAACGTGGTGCTGATGGCGGTGCTGACCGTCATCACCATCTCGATCGGCGGGCTGGTGCAGGTGGTGCCGCTGTTTGCCGTGGAGACCACCATCGAACGCGTGGGCGGCGTGCGCCCCTACACGCCGCTGGAACTCGCCGGCCGCGAGATCTATGTGCGCGAGGGCTGCTACACCTGCCACAGCCAGATGGTGCGCCCCTTCCGCGATGAGGCGGAACGCTACGGCCACTACAGCCTGGCCGCGGAGAGCATGTATGACCGCCCCTTCCAATGGGGATCGAAGCGCACCGGGCCTGACCTGGCGCGTGTCGGCGGCCGTTATTCGGATGACTGGCATGCGGCGCATCTGCGCCACCCGCGCCTGCTGGTGCCGGAAAGCGTGATGCCGCCCTATGCATTCCTGGATCGTCCGCTCGATTACTCCGACATCAGTGACCGCCTGGCCACGCTGCGGCGCCTGGGCGTGCCCTATACGGCCGAGATGGTGGCGAATGCGCGCGCCGATCTGGAAGCGCAGGCGCGCCCCGCGAACGACGCCACTGCCATGCAGGGCCGCTATGCCCGCGCCCGCCAAGGCGCCTTCGATGGCGACCCGCGCAGCATCACGGAAATGGACGCGCTGATCGCGTATCTGCAGATGCTCGGCACGCTGGTCGATTTCCGCGCCGTCACCCCCGCCGAACTTCGGCAGCAATAGGGGGCCGTGATGGATACGCTGATCGCCCTCTACCCCGTCTTCAAGACGCTCTGGGTTGTGTGGTTCCTGCTGATGTTCCTGGTGATGCTGGTGCTGGTGATGCGGCCTTCGCGCCGCGCCGCGCACGCACGCATGGCGCAGCTGCCGCTCCGCGACGACATGTGAAGGACAGGATGATGGAAAAGGACGCCGTCACCGGCACCGCCACCACAGGCCATGAATGGGATGGCCTGAAGGAACTCAACACGCCGCTGCCGCGCTGGTGGCTCTACACCTTCTACGTGACCATCGTGTTCGCCGTGGTGTGGGTCGCGCTGTATCCGGCACTGCCGATCTGGGGTGCCACGGGCATCACCGGCTGGACCGCGCGCGGCGCGCTGCCCGCCGAGATGGAACGCGCGCGCGCCGCCAATGCGCCCATCATGGCGCGCATCAACGCGGCCACGCTGCCCGAGATCATGGCCGACCCCGCGATGCGCGCGCATGCCATGGCCGGCGGCCGCGCCGCCTTCGCCGCCAACTGCACCGGCTGCCATGGTGCGGGCGGGCAGGGCGCGCCTGGCGGCTTTCCCAACCTGGCGGATGACGACTGGATCTGGGGCGGCAGCCTGGCCGCGATCCACGAGACCATCGCCGCTGGCATCCGCAACGACGAGAACCCGGATGCGCGCAATTCACTGATGCCGCGCTTCGTCGCCGATGGCCTGCTGACGCCGGCCGAGGCCGGCGATGTGACGGAATTCGTGCTGTCACTGACGCGCCGCGCAACCAACACGGCGGCCGCGGAACGCGGTGCGACGTTGTTCGAAACCAACTGCGCCAGCTGTCACGGCGATCGTGGCGAGGGCAATCGCGATGTCGGCGCGCCGCGCTTGAATGACGCGATCTGGCTCTATGGCGGTGACCGCGCGGCGATCATGCGGTCGGTCGCGCTGGGGCGTGGCGGCGTGATGCCGCCCTGGTCCGGCCGGCTGGATCCCGCGGTGATCAAGATGCTCGCCGTCTACATCCACGCGCTCGGTGGCGGCGAAGCGGAATAGGAGGTGACGATGGACGGCAGCTTCGGCATCCGCGACGCCGCACTCTATGCGGACCACCAGAAGGTGTATCCGCGTTCGGTGCGCGGGCCGATCCGCCGCATCAAATGGGCGGTGCTGGGGCTGTGCCTGGCCGTGTATTATCTGCTCCCGTGGCTGCGCTGGGACCGCGGCGCGGGCGCGCCCAACCAGGCGGTGCTGCTGGATATCCAGAATGCACGGCTGTTCTTCTTCTGGATCGAGCTCTGGCCGCAGGAGGTCTACTACCTGACCGGCCTGCTGGTGCTAGGCGCGGTGGGGTTGTTCGCCGTGTCGTCGCTGTATGGCCGCCTGTGGTGCGGCTTCGCCTGCCCGCAGACCGTCTGGACTGACCTGTTCATGCAGGTGGAACGCTGGATTCAGGGCGACCGCACGCAGCGCATGCGGCTTGATGCCGCGCCCTGGACCGCGCGCAAATTCGGCCAGAAGGCGGCCACGCATGCCGCCTGGATCACCATCGCATTGCTGACCGGCGGCGCCTGGATTTTCTACTTCGGTGACGCGCCCCGCACGCTGGTCGATATCGTGACCGGCCAGGCCAGCCTGACCATCTATGGCTTCATCGCGCTGTTCGCGGGCACGACCTATCTGCTGGCCGGCTTCGCGCGCGAACAGGTCTGCACCTACATGTGCCCCTGGCCGCGCTTCCAGGCGGCGATGCTGGACGAACATTCGATGATCGTCGCCTATCGCGGTTGGCGCGGCGAACCCCGCGGCAAGGCGCGCATCGAAGGCACCGGCGATTGCGTCGATTGCCGCGCCTGCGTCCACGTCTGTCCCACCGGCATCGACATCCGCGAGGGCACGCAATTGCAGTGCATCGGCTGCGGCCTGTGCATCGACGCCTGCGACGACATCATGCAGCGCCTGGGCCGGCCGACGAAGCTGATCGCCTTCGACAGCAGCGACAATCTGGATGCATCGGGTGCGGCGGTCTGCGCCATGCCCGCGGGTGCGGTGCGCCACGCGCCAGGCATGGCCGCGCGCGCGCCGCGCCGGCTGCTGCGCCCGCGCACCATGGTCTATGCGTCGGTGTTTTCGGCCGTCGCGCTGGTGATGGTGGTGGCCTTCGCGCTGCGCCATGACGTGACATTGACGGCGCTGCGCGATCGCGCGCCGCTCTATGTGCGGCTGGCCGATGGCGGCATCCGCAACACCTACACGCTGCGCATCGGCGAGAAGGGGCGCGCGCCGGTCAGCTATGCGCTGGCACTCGACGCGCCGGCGAATTTGCGCCTGTCGGTGGCGGGGCAACCGGCGGTCGATGCCGCGGGGCATCCGCTGCTGGCCGCACGCGCGGATGGCATCGCGGAATGGCGTGTGTTTGTCGTGGCACCGCCTGGCGTTTCGCTCGGCGCATCCACGCCCGTCAGCTTCCGCCTGCTGGATGCCTCGGGCCGCCAGGTGGCGCGCGAGGGCAGCATCTTCGTCGCACCGGGAGGGTGAGGGTCATGCAGAAATCCGCTTGGATTCCCTGGGTTTTCGTGGGCGGCATGGCGCTGGTCGTGGCGGTGAACGGCGTGCTGGTGACCGCCGCGCTGAACGGCTTCGCCGGCCCCCTGGTGCCACGCGCCTATGAGCGCGGCCGGCAGTATTCCACCGTGCTGGAGGAAGCCGCGCGGCAGGACGCGCTGGGCTGGGTGGTGGATGTGCGACGCGATGCGCAGGGCGTGGAGGTGATGGCGCGTGACCGCGATGGCCGCGCCGTCCCGGCCGCGCTGACCGCCCGGCTGCAACGCCCGCTGACACGCAGCATGATGGCGCTGGAACCCGAGGCCACCGGCACCGGCCGCTGGCGCATCACGCTGGATGCAGCACCCGGCCAATGGGACCTCGAATTGCTGCTGCGCGGTGGCGCAGGGCAGGTGCTGGAAGCGCAGCACCGCCTGGTGCTGCCATGACCGCACTGGCGCGCATCACGCCCGAGGTGCTGCGCGCCAGCACGGCGAGTTGCGCGCATTGCAACGCGCCGGCGCACGGCGCGCGTTTCTGCTGTGCCGGCTGCGAAGCCGCGCACGAACTCGTCGCAGGTCTGGGCCTGGATGCCTTCTACCACCGCCGCACGACAGAGGCCGGGCAGTTGCGCCCGGACAGGCTGGCACCGGCGGATGTCAGCGCGCATGCGGTGGTGGATGGCGACGGGCATCGGCTGTCGCTGATGCTCTCGGGCCTGACCTGCGGCGCTTGTGTGTGGCTGGTGGAAAACGCGCTGCTGCGCGAAGCCGATATCACCCATGCGCGCGCCAACCTGGCGGCGCGGCGGCTGGATATCGCGTGGCGTGGACCGGCCGCGCGGGGCAATGATTTCGCCGCGGTGCTGGCGCGGCTGGGCTTTCGCGCGGCACCCTGGTCGGCCGCCTGCCTGTCGGCGGCGGAGGATGCGGAGGGCCGCGCGCTGACCCGCGCCTTCGGCATCGCCGCCTTTGGTTCGATGAACGTCATGCTCGCCTCCGTCGCGGTCTGGGCCGGCACGGATATGGGCGAGGCGACGCGCGGCTTCCTGCATTGGCTGGCAGCATTGGTGGCGCTGCCGGTGGTCGCTTATGCGGGCATGCCCTTCTATCGCTCGGCGTTCTGCGCGTTGCGTGCGGGGCGGTTGAACATGGACATGGCGGTGTCGCTCGGCGTGCTGGCGACGACGGCGATGTCGCTTTCGGAAGCGCTGCGCAACGGCCCCTTCACCTGGTTCGACGGCGCGACGGCGCTGCTGGCGCTGCTGCTGGGCGGGCGCGTGCTGGACCGCGCGGCGCGCCGGCGCGCGCGGCAATCGGTGGCGGAATTGCTGGCCTTGCAGGGCGGCGGCGTGACGCGTCTGGACGGCACTGGCGGCGCCGCAGCCTGCGCGGTGGATGCGGTGCGCGCGGGTGACCGCCTGCTGGTCGCCACCGGCGAACGCCTGCGCCTGGATGGCCGCGCCGCCAGCGCCACATTGCTGGACACCGCCGCCACCACTGGCGAGGCGCTGCCGCGCGGTTTTGCCGCTGGCGTGGCGCTGCCGGCGGGTGCGGTGAATCTCGGCGCGCCCTTCGTGCTGGCGGTGACGGCAGCGGCGAAGGACGGCTCCATCGCCGCCATGGCGCGGTTGCTGGAACAGGGCGCGGCGGCACGCGGGCGATACGTGTCGCTGGCCGATCGCGCAGCGCGAATCTACGTGCCGGTGGCGCATGCGGTTGCCTTCGGCACCTTCCTGGGCTGGTGGCTGCTGGCGGGCGTGACCTGGCAGGAAGCGCTGGTGCCCGCCGTCGCCGCGCTGATCATCACCTGCCCCTGTGGCCTCGCGATCGCGGTGCCGGCGGTGCAGGTGGTGGCGGTGGGCGCGCTGTTCCGGCGCGGTGTGCTGGTGACCTCGCCGACCGCGCTGGAACGCCTGGCCAGCGCGGATCGTGTGGTGCTGGACAAGACCGGCACGCTGACCTTGGGCCAACCGGAATTGCTGGGCGCGCATGAGCCCGCGCTGCTGCGCCGCGCGGCGATGCTGGCGCATGCCAGCCGCCACCCGCTGGCGCGCGCGCTGCTGCGCGCATGCCCCGATGCGCCGGCCGCGACGGATGCGGTGGAGGAACCCGGCCAGGGCGTGCGCGCGGGCGATGCGCGCATCGGCAACGCGGCCTTCTGCGGCGCGCGCGATGATGGCCAGGGCATGACGCTGTGGTTCCGTGCCGATGCGGGTGCTGCGCCCGTGGCGCTGCGCTTCGCCGACCGGTTGCGCGATGACGCGGACCACGCGGTGGCGGCACTGGGCGCGCTGGGTCTGCGCGCGGAATTGCTGTCGGGCGATGGCGCGCGGTCGGTGGCAGATGCGGCGCGCGCCGCTGGCATTGGCGAATGGCGCGCCGGTGTATCGCCCGCCGAAAAAGCCGCGCGGATGGATGCGCTGGCCGCCGCCGGCGCGCGCCCGCTGATGGTGGGTGATGGGCTGAACGACGCCGCCGCGCTGTCGCGCGCGCATGTCTCGGCCAGCATGGGCGATGGCACGGATCTGGCGCAAGCGGCGGCCGATATCGTGCTGCAAGGGCGCGCACCTCTGGCCGCGCTGCCAGGTGCCGTTGTGGCCGCGCGACGCGCGCAGCAAATCGCCCGACAGAACATCGCGATGAGCCTGGCCTACAACCTGGTCGCGGTGCCCTGCGCGGTGCTGGGCCTGGCCACGCCGCTGATCGCGGCGGTGGTGATGGCCACATCCTCCATCGCCGTCATCCTGAACGCGCTGCGCGCGGAGGCCGCGCCATGACCGCGCTGATCCTGTTGGCGCCGTTGGCGCTGGGCATGGGCTTGCTGGGCCTGGTGCTGTTCCTGTGGACATTGCGCAGCGGCCAGTATGACGACCTGGACGGTGCCGCGAGCCGCATCCTGTTCGACGATTCTGAAAGGCCAAAGAAATGAGCTCTGTTCGTATCGCTTTCGTTATGTTGTCGGCAGTGTTGTCGCTGGTCGGGTTGTTCTCGGCGGCCGCGGCACGCGATGCCGGTTTCGCGATTTTTGCGTGGAGCTTGCTGGGCTTCGGCGCGGCATTCGCGCTGTTCTTGATCAAGCGACATTACGATGAGTTGGAAGCCCGCTGAACACTTGAAACTGTCACGGCCGGACGCCATGCTCCCTTCTGTCGGAGGGCAATCAAATGAGCATGGCGAAAACCCAGCCAGCCATTGCCAGGGACTGCGCGCATTGTGCGTCACGCCTCGTCGGGCTGTGTTCGCCACTGACGCCGGATGTGCTGAGCGAAGTGGCCGAGCAGGCCACGCATTTGCATTACGCGGCGCGCGAAGCGGTGTTCCTGCAGGGCGACCCCGCGCGCCACGCCTTCACGCTGATCGAAGGCGCTGTGCGCCTGTCGCGCTTGTTGCCGGATGGGCGGCGCGCGGCGATCGGGTTTCGCCTCGCTGGTGACCTGGTGGGCTTCACGCCCGCGCAGGAATACCCCTTCAGCGCGGAAGCCATGGGCCCCGTCACCATCTGCCGCATCGAACGCCGCCGGCTGGACGCGCTGTTCGAACGCCACCCGGTGATGAAGCAAAGCCTGCTGGACCTGTTCACCCGCGAACTGGCGGCCACACAGGACCATGTCATGGCGCTGGGCCGCTTCACCGCGGAAGAGCGCGTGGCGGGCTTTCTGGTGTCATTGGCCGAGGCACAACGCCGGCGCGGCTGGCATGGCAAGGTGCTGGACCTGATGGCCACGCGCGGCGACATCGCCGACCTGCTGGGCCTGACCCTGGAGACCGTCAGCCGCGTCTTCTCCGCTTTCAAAAGGCGCGGCTTGATCGCGCTGCATGGGCCGCAATCGGTGGAGTTCCTGGACAGTGTGATGTTGCAGGAACTGGCCGTGGGCGAGGGTTGCGCGGACTGAACCGCTTCACGCGGCTTCCGCGCGCGGCGTCATGGCGGCCAATTCGGCTTCCATTGCGCGCAACTCATCGCGCAAGGTGGCCAGATGCAGGTCGCGCTGCGCGATTTCGGCGGGCGTTTTCAGCTTCCAGCCATGGGCGGTGTTGATCTCCTCCCGCTTGCGCTTGATGAGGTCCCGCAGGTCGATGCGGCGTTGCGCCCATTCGGGTGGTTCGGCGGGCAGCGCGATGGCCGGTGGCAGCGGTGGCGGTGCCGCGACGGTTGGCGCTGCGGGCGGCGCCCATAGCGCGCCAGCGGCCGCCAACGCCTCGAAGCGCGGGATCAGGAAGGACCAGCGCAGGCTGGGGTGTGGCGGCGCGCTGCCGCCACGCAATGTCCAGGCGGGTTCGGCCAGCAGGACGCGCCATTGCGCCTGTGCCTGCGGGCCGTAGGTGGCCGCCAGGAAGGCCTCGACATCCGGCGGCGTCGGGCGATGGGGCAGGGTGCGGCGGTGGCTGCGCCAAGCCCACATCACCTCCCGGCCGTAAAGCAGCGCGTCCAGCTTGGCTTGGGCTGCGGGGCTGAAGGCCTCGGCCAGCCACAACCAGGCCCAGCGCAGGTGGTAGCGCAGCCAGAAGCCGCTGCCGGCGATCAGCGCGCGGGTTTCCGGGCTGCGCGCCAGGCCCCAGGCGGCGGCGGCCAGCAGCACGACCAGCGGCAGCGCGTCGGCCTCGGCCATCAGGAGCATGGACATGGCGGCGGCCATGGCGGCGGTCAGCGCGGCGGCATCCATCAACAGGCCGAACAGCGCGCCCAGCTTGGCCCGCGCGCGGCCACGCGGCGCCCGTGGCGGCATGCCGGACAGCAGCGGGCGTGACGCATCGATCAGCGCTGCCACATCGGCGCGCGCGCCCATCCCGCTTTGTTCAAGCAGGGTGACGAGACGACGTAGCTCCTGCACATCCGGGGCCATCCCGGCAGGGTTGCGCGGTTGGGTTAAGAAAGTCTTTCCAGCGCTTCGGGTAACAGTGTCATGTCGCCCAAAGCCAGCACATCGCCCGGGCTTTCCAGTGTCAGCGGGTGGCCTTGCCAATCGGTGAAGACACCGCCTGCGCCGGTGATGACGGGGACCAGCGCCGCCCAATCCCAGGGTTTCAGCGTGGTTTCGGCGACCACATCCAGGCAGCCCAGCGCGACCAACCCGTAGCCATAGGCATCGCCGCCCCATGTGGTGCGACGGCAGGCGGTGCGCAGGCGGTCGAAGCGGGGGGTGGTTGCGGCGTCGAAGATTTCGGGGCTGGTGCAGCCCAGTTCGGCGTCGGCCAGGCGGGTGCAGGCGCGGGTGCGGGCGGTGCCGCCGAAGGGGCCGGTGAAGCGCGTGGGCGCGCCGTCCACGCCCAGCCAGCGTTCCCGCGTGGCGGGTTGGTCGATGACGCCCAGCACCGGGCGGCCGCGGTGCAGCAGGGAAATCAGCGTGGTGAAAAGGGGGCGGCCGGTGATGAAGGCGCGGGTGCCGTCGATCGGGTCCAGCAGCCAGACCCATTCGGCATCGGCGCGATCGGCGCCGTATTCCTCGCCCCAGATGCCGTGGGTGGGGAAGCGGGCGGAGAGAATCTCGCGAATGACGCGTTCGGCGCCGCGATCGGCCTCGGTGACGGGGGATGCGTCGGATTTGCCATCCACCGCCAGGCCGGCACGGAAGAAGGGCAGGATGAAGCGACCTGCGGCGTCGGCGGCGGCGTGGGCGGTGGTGATGAAGGCGGGGTTCAGCATGGGCGGGTCCTTTGCGGGTAAGCCAGGTGCGGCGTCATCGCAACACGCCATGGACGGCGATGCGCACCAGGGATTCGGGCGGCGACCATGGATGGCCGCTGATGGTGATCAGCGCCTGGGCAATGCCGTTCAGGGCGCAGACCAGCGCCTCGGATTTTTCCCGTGCGTCGGCGCCCAGTGCGGCGGCCAGGCAGCGGGCGAACAGATCGAAGCGCGCACCCGGCAGGCCGGTGGCGACGAAGCCCTCGACCTCGGCGCGCGAAATGCCGCCGGACATGAAGACCAGGAAGTAGTGGTCCCGATGGTCCAGCCAGAAACGCACATAGGCCTGGGCCACCGCTTCCAGCCGGGCCACGGCGTCGGGTTCGGCGGCGGCCATCGCGTCCAGCTGGTCGAACAGGGTGGCGAAGACGTCGGACCACAGCAGGCTCAGGATGTCGATCTTGGCGTTGAAATAGGCATAGACGGTCTTGGTCGTGCATCCGGCCTCGGCGGCCAGTTTGCGCATGGAAACGGCGGCGTAGCCCTCCTGCTGGAACAGCCGCGCGGCGCAGCCGGCGATATGCGCGCGCATATCGGCAATCTGCGCCGCTGAACGGGCGGGGCGGCCCCTGCCGCGCGGGTCTTCCGCTGGTTCCATCATGTCCTCGTGCGCGCCGTTGTTGACATGCTTGCATTATTTAAGTAATACGCGTGCTATCCAAATGGAGCCGCTGATGCGACGTTCAATCTCTCTTCCCCCGATGGGATGCACCGCGCTGGCCGGCAAGGCCAGTGCCGCGCCGGCGGCTGGCCCATGAACGCCGCCTTGCCGCCGCGCGAGACGCGGCTGTTTCGCGCCTGCTTCCTGGTCGCGGCGGCCTGGAATTTCGCCGGCGCCCTGCCAGGCGTGTTCGACCCGGCCGGCATGTTCGCGCGCGAATTCGGCCATGCGCTGGCCGACCCGGTGCAGGTCGCGATCTATCGCGGTGCCTGGGGGACGGCGCTGTTGTATGGGTTTGGTTTTCTGATGGTGGCGCGCGACCCGGCGCGGCATTGCGGCGTGGTGGCCATGGGGGGCATGGGCAAGGTGTTGTTCGCGCTGAACCTGGCCTGGATGTATCTGAATGGCTGGACCTCGGCCTTCGCCGTGGTCGTGATCCTGGGCGACATCGTGTTTGCCGCGGTGTTCGTGGCCTATTTTCTGCGGCTGCGGCGCAGCGGGATTCCGCTGCTGTAGCGACTTACGGCAGGGCCGCCGGCGATGCCGAGAGGCTGCGCAGGAACAGCACCAGGTCCGCGCGCTGGGCGGGGTTGTTCACGCCGGCAAAGGCCATGCGCGTGCCGGGCATGGCGGCCGCGGGTGCGGCGATGAAGGCGTTCAGCGCCTCGAAATCCCAGGGCTTGTCGGCCAGGGCGCGATTGGCGGGCGAGTAGTTGAACCCGGCCACCTGCGCATGGCCCTTGTTCACGATGTTCCACAGATTGGGGCCGACGCCATTGCGCCCGCCTTCGGTGAAGCTGTGGCAGGACGCGCAAAGCCGCCCGGCCAGTGCGCGCCCGTTATCCGCATTGGCGGCGGCCAGCAGCGGCCCGACAGGCGCCACCGTGGGCGCGGCCGGTGCTGCGGCCGCGGCCGTGGGGGCCGGCGCGCCCTGGATGGCGATGGCGGTCTGCGCCGGCTTCTTCGGGTGCACAATCAGCTCGCCAAGGAAGCCCGCGCCCATGAACACCACACCCGCCAACAGCGGCGCGGCGAAGAGCTTGTTCATTTCCAGATTGGCCATAGACGCGATCACCTTCCACAATCGATCAACGGGTTTGCACCTTGTGCTGCACCGCCGTAATACGCGCCGCACCATAGTGGCGCGCGGCGCGCGCATCAACCATCCGAGGGGCGAGTTTTGAACCCGATCATCATCATCCCCTCCCGCATGGGCAGCACGCGGCTGCCTGGCAAGCCGCTGGCGATCATCGGCGGGCGGCCCATGGTGGTGCAGGTGCTGGACCGCGCGCGGGAAGCCGGCATCGGGCCGGTCGCGGTGGCGGCGGCGGAACCGGAGATCGTGGCCGCCGTGCAGGCCGCCGGCGGCATCGCGGTGCTGGCGGATGATGATGTGGTCTCGGGCACGGACCGCGTGAAGCTGGCGCTGGACCGCCTGGACCCCGACCGCCGGCATGATGTTGTGGTGAATTTGCAAGGCGATTTCCCCACCCTCGCGCCCGCCTTGCTGCCCGCCGTTTTGAAACCCCTGGCGGACCCAGCGGTGGACATCGCCAGCCTGGTCACGCCCATCAAGGATGACCACGAGGCGCGGACCGACAGCTTCGTCAAATGCGTGTGCGATTTCGGCGCGGGTGATGTGGCGCGCGCGCTGTATTTCAGCCGCGCCGCGGTGCCCTGGGGGCCGGGGCCGCTGTGGCATCATATCGGCGTCTATGCCTATCGGCGCGCGGCGCTGGATAGGTTCGTGGCGCTGCCGCCATCGGCGCTGGAATTGCGCGAAAAACTGGAACAGTTGCGCGCTTTGGAAGCCGGGATGACCATCGCCGTCGCCCGTGTGGAATACGGCCCCTTTGGCGTCGATACGCCCGAAGATCTTGAACGCGCGCGGCGCATCCTGGAGTGACCATGCCCACCATCGCTTTCCAAGGCGTGCCCGGCGCCTATTCCGACCTGGCCTGCCGCCATGCCTATCCCGGCTGGGCCACCCTGCCATCCGCGTCGTTCGAAGAGGCGATGCGCGCGGTGCGCGCCGGCCGCGCGGACCTGGCCATGCTGCCGTGTGAGAATAGCCTGGCCGGCCGCGTGCCCGACATTCACCGCCTGCTGCCTGATTCCGGCCTGCATGTGGTGGGCGAGCATTTTGAACGCGTGATCCATTGCCTGTTGGCGCCGGAAGGTGCGACCGAAGCCACCATCAAGCGCGCGCATTCGCACCCCATGGCCTTGGGCCAGGTGCTGAACATTCTGCGCGACATGAAGCTGGATGCGGTGATCGAGGCCGACACCGCGGGTGCCGCCAAAATCATCGCCGAAAAAGGTGGCGTGGAGGATGCCGCCATCGCGTCATCTTTGGCCGCCGAAATCTATGGCCTGAAGGTGCTGCGCCATGGCGTTGAGGACGCGGCTCACAACACCACGCGATTCTACGTCATGGCCAATGCGCCGAAGCCGCCGCCGGTCGGCACGCCGCATTGCGTGACCAGTTTCGTCTTCCGCTGCAAGTCGATTCCGGCGGCGCTGTACAAGGCGCTGGGCGGCTTCGCGACCAATGGCATCAACCTGACGAAGCTGGAATCCTACATGCTGGATGGGCGCTTCACCGCCGTGCAATTCCTGTGCGAAGCGGATGGGCATCCGGGCGAACCGGCGATGGCGCGCGCGATCGAAGAACTGCGATTCTTCGCGGTGGATTTGAAGATGCTGGGCACCTATGCCGCGCACCCCTACCGCATCGAAAACGAGAGCAACTGAGATGCAACGCCGCGCCCTTCTGGCCCTGCCTGCCCTGGCCCTGCCCGCCGCAGCACAGGGCTTCCCCACGCGCCCTATGCGCGTGGTGGTGCCCTTCGCCGCCGGCGGCGCCGCGGACAGCGCCGCGCGCACCATCTTCCCGCGCATGGCCGAACGCCTGGGCCAGCCGATCGTGGTGGAAAACCGCACCGGTGCGGGTGGTTCCATCGGTGGGGCCGAAGTGGCGCGCGCACCGGCAGATGGCCACACGCTGCTGTTCGATGCGTCGTCGCACCTGGTGAACCCGCACCTGATGCGCGGGCTGCCCTTCGATTACGCCACCGCCTTCGCGCCGATTTCGCAGGTGGTGACCTTCCCGCAGGTGTTGGCGGTGAAGGTTGATCTGCCGGTGAACACGCTGGCGGAATTTGTGGCGCTGGCGCGCACGCGGGTGATGTCCATCGGCACGCAGGGTAATGCGACGGCGGGGCATCTGGGGCTGGCGACCTTCCTGCGCACGGCCGGCATCAATGCGACGCATGTGCCGTATCGCGGCGGCGCGGATGCGGCGCGCGATCTGGCGGCTGGCACGTTGGATGGCGTGTTCATCACCATGCTCTCGGCGCGGCCGATCGTGGAAAGCGGGCGCGCGCGTTTCCTGGCCGTGGCGTCGGCGCAGCGCACCACCTTGCGGCCCCTGGTGCCGACCTTCGGCGAACAGGGTGTGGTGGGGGTCGAGATTTCGGAATGGGCGTCGTTGTTCGCACCGGCCGGCACGCCGCCCGCGATCCAGCTGGCGATCTTCGGCGCGCTGCGCGAGGCGCTGTCCCTGGCCGAGGTGCGCGAACGCCTGGCCGGGCTAGGCGCCGAACCCGTGGGCAGCACGCCGGAAGAATTTGCGCGCTTCGTCGAACAGGGCCGCGCCCAGGCTGGCGTGACAGTGCGCGACGCGAATATCCGTCTTGAATAGGCGCGCGCTGCCACTGCTGCTGCTGCCTGCCATCGCGCGCGCCGATGCGCTGCCGGCGGAATACGCAGCACTGCCCGGGCAGCCGGTGGTCGCGATGGTGGCGCACCCGGCGATCGGGCCGCGCCTGCGCACGATGGTGGCGGGGCGCCAGCGCCTGGTATCCGACGCGTTGCGGGGCCAGGGGCCGGCGGTGGTGTGGGAAGGCGGCTGGCTGTCAGGCTGGGGCGTGGCGGGCGAAACGCGCTGCTTCCTGGCCTTCGAACCACGCGCCGAACAGCTGGCGGTGATGCTGTGGGAGGGCAACAACCCTTCCCTGTTCGTGCCGCCGCGCTGGGCGCCGTGGCCGGAGGCGCTGCGACCCGCGATGCGGCGCTTCAACCCACAGATCGAGGCGCAGCTGCGCTGGGGCTAAACGCGCTCCAGCAACCCATTCCGATACAGGCGCTGCATGAATTCCAGCGCGCCCTCACCCAGCGCATCCGCCGCCGCGCCATCGGTCAGCGCATCCAGCCAGCCCTGTTCGGCGTCAGACAACGGCAATTCGCCACTGGTCCAGCGCAGCACCGCGCCATCCGGCCCGGCGGTCACGTGGTTATGCATGCCATCCGCCAGGCGCATCACCGCGTCCGCCGCCAGTGGCGCCTGGAACAGGCCGCGCGCGGGCTGCGGCTGGCGGTCATGTGCCAGCATGTCCAGCAGCATGACGGACAGGCGTTCGGCCTCCCGCGGCGCGCCCAGCAGCGCGGCTTTTTCGGCCAGTTGCGCGGCCAGCATGGGCAGCGCGTCCTCGTCCATCAGGCGCCAGGTGGGCACGGCTTCGCGCAGTGCGGCATGTTGCTGTTCCGCCGTGTCCAGCAGGCGGCGCATGGCGTCGGCCCAGCTGGCTTCCAGGAAGCCCAGCGTGATGTGCAATGACGACGCGCCGGGTTCGGTCGAGGCGTCGTGCATCACGCCGCGCGGGATATACAGCGCATCGCCCGGTTCCATCACGACGATATGGGGTTCGCCCACCGGCTTGGTCTTGCCGTCCCAGCCGGTGGTGCGGGTGGGGCGCGGGAAGGCCTCGCCATCCCAGACGCGCCAGCGCTTGCGGCCGGAGACCTGCAGCACCAGCACATCATGCGTGTCGAAATGGGACCGGAACCCCTGCGCGGCCGGCGGCGTCAGGTAGATGTTCGCCTGCACGCCATGCAGGAACAGCTTTTCCAGCCCGCGGCAGAACTGCGCCAGCGGCGGGTGCGTGTCCTGGAACTGGGAGCACACCAGCGATGCGCCGCGGTCGAAGCGCGCCAGCAGGCGCGGCAGGTCCACGCGGCCATCGGGCAGGGTGAATTCGCCTTCTGGCACGCCGGCGCTGCCTTCACGCGAGTCATCAGCCATCGACACGCGCGGCGTGCGCGCGCCATCGGTGCGCAGATAGGCATCAAGATCAGCGATGGAGAGCAGGCGTTCATACTGCCCGGCTGCGCCACGAAAGTGCCGCCAGGCGGTGCCTTCGCGCAGTGCCAGCACATCCGCCATGGGCATGGCGCCGAATGCGAGGCGATAGGCCTCCTCCATGGGGGAGGCGGCGTTCGTTGTGGTGCTGTCCAGCATGGCTTCCCGGCCTTGTGGTGTTGGTGGGCGCGGCCCCCGCTGGGGCGGCGCGGTAGACCGGCCTCACCGCATGCGGTGAGGCCGGGCCAGGTTCAGAAACCCCGGCGGCCGCGGCCTGCGCCGTCGGAGGGGTCGCTGTCGGTCAAGCCGGTGCGGTAGCCGCCGCCCCGGAAGCCGCCACGACCACGGCCGGGGCCGTCGGACGGGTCGGCGTCGGTGATGCCGCTGGCGCGCACGGTGCCGCGATAGCCGCCACGGCCCTGGCCGGGACCGTCCTGCGGGTCGGCGTCAGTGATGCCGGTGCCGCGCGCGGCGCCACGGAAGCCGCCACGGCCCATGCCCGGACCATCCTGCGGGTCGGCATCGGTGATGCCGGTGCCGCGCACGGGCTGCACATAGGCGGGTTGGATCGGCACGCAGGCGGCAGCGCCCATACCGGTCACGCCCAGGGCGGACAGGCGCAGCACCAGGCGGCGGCGGCCGGTGGCGGGCGGGTTGTTGTCTTCACTCATGGATCGTCGTCTCCTCAACAGCACGGCGGCGCGAAGCCTGCGCCAACATCACTGGTTGCACAATCAGAATATACGATTGCGGCAAGGCTGGGGCGCAATTGCGCCCCAGTTGTTCGCTCAGCGACCGCGACCGCGGCCGGGGCCGTCGTTCGGATCGCTGTCGGTGAGGCCGGTGCTGCGGCCGCCCGAGCCGCGGCCACCGCCAGCGCCGTCACGCGGGTCATTGTCGGTCAGGCCGGTGCGGCCACCGCCGCCCGCGCCACGGCCGGCGCCAGCGCCGTCACGCGGGTCGCTGTCGGTGCGGCCGGTGCGGT